>CAZEBY010000028.1:0-33544 GCA_964510565.1 uncultured Lachnospiraceae bacterium
CGATGCGCTGTCACTGTCGCCCCTGCAGCGCTTAAAGCATCCGCTCCTGGCCATCAGCTTTGATGACATCATGGAAATTACTCCGGACTCGGTGGTCGTAGCGGAGTTTTCCAAAAACAAATGTGCTTTTGGCTGTTCATCGGCCAATCTCAAACACTGTCAGGCCAATGAAATCCCATTAGCTGAAACACAACGGCTCCTCGCCACCTACAGCAAGGCTTTTCTGATTAAAGGTATTCCCGGTACTGGTGAATTTCAGCGAAAGATGCTCGCAGCAGAACGATTAGCTTTTACTGGTGGCTACCACAAGGCCTTTGCCTTCTGGGCTGGCCCTTGTCACATCTGCCCCAGCTGTGATCTGGAGGCACCCTGCCTTAACACCAAAAATCGCCGTCCCTCCATGGAGGGCTCGGGCATCGATGTTTTTGAAACCGTCCGCAACAATGGCGAAACCCTGAAAACGCTGGCTTCCCGGGATGAGTTTGTCAAGTATTACGGTTTGCTGCTGCTTGAGTAAAGGCCACTAAAAATCAAAAAACACGGAATATCCGTGTTTTTTTGATTTAATTATTCGACGACAATAACCCGCCGCTCAATCGGTTCAAAATTCTTTGCAACCGGATTCTCCGTAGGAACCCCAAAAGGCATTTGAGCAATCAGTCGCCAATCCGATGGAATCAGGAAGGCATTTTTCACGTCCTTGTCGATAACCGGATTATAGTGTTGCAGGCTGGCTCCCAGACCGGCCGCTTCCAGTTGCGCCCAGATGGCAAATTGCAACATCCCATTCGCCTGTTCTACCCAGGCCGGGATACTGTCCCGATAGGATGTAAACCTTTCCATCAGTGTTTTGGTTACGGCGGTGTCCTCATAAAATAATAATGTCCCACAGCCGGCCGCAAAACCTTTGATGCGGTTTTCGGTCGAGCGAAATTCATCCGCCAGGATTCTTTTTCTGAGTACATCCATCACAATCGCCCAGAATTCGAGATGTTTTTCTCCAAACAAAACTGCCACCCGTTGGCTCTGGCAATTAAATGCTGAAGGCATGTGCCTGGTCGAATGGTCGACAATTTCCAGTATTTCTTCAGCCGTAATGGGACTTTCATTGCAGATTCCATAGATCGAGCGACGGCCCTCGATTGCCTCTTTAAAATCTATTGGCATACGATTTCTCCTTTATCATTCTAACTTATTAGGTAATTATTGCTGTTTAATCACTATATAACCTATTATACCTCAATTATTGATAATTACCACGATAAAATATCCGCCGGATTATAACTGAATTCAAAAAAACAGAGTCTGAAAGACCCTGTTTTTTTAATTCATTTATTTTGATTAATTATCTATTTTCGTGTGATAACTTTTTTAACTGCAGCCACGATATCTTTCGTCGTCAAACCATATTTTTCCATTAATGGCGCCACCTTACCCGATTGTCCAAACAGATCCTTGACGCCAACCCGTTCCATCGGCACGGGGGCGACATCGCATAAAACTTCGGCGACAGCTCCGCCCAGACCGCCAATAATGCTGTGTTCTTCCGCCGTAACAATGGCGCCGGTTTCCAAGGCCGCCTGCTTTATCGCTTCGACGTCAATCGGCTTAATCGAACCCATATTGATCACCTGGGCTGAAATACCTTCTTCTTTTAGCAGCTCTGCCGCTTCCAGCGCCAACGCCACCATATAACCGGTAGCGATGATGGTTGCGTCACTGCCGCTTTTTAAGACGTTGGCTTTTCCCAGTTCAAATTTATAGTCTTCATCAAAAAGAACCGGTACGTCACTGCGGCCCAGACGAATAAAAACTGGCCCGTCAATGGCCATGGCCGCATCCAGCATTTTTTCAGTTTCGATCGCATCTGCCGGCGAAAAGATGGTCATATTCGGCAAGACCCGCATCAGTGCGATATCTTCGATCGACTGGTGGGAACCGCCGTCTTCGCCAACGGAAATGCCCGCATGGGTTAACGCCAATTTTACATTGAGTTTGGGATAACAGATGCTGTTACGAATAATTTCATAAGCCCTTCCGGCGCCAAAAATAGCAAAGGTGCTGGCAAAAGGAATTTTTCCGGCCGCTGCCAGACCCGCTGAGATGCCCATCAGGTTTTCTTCCGCAATCCCCACGTTGAAATGCCGTTCGGGGCAGGCTTTTTTAAAGATATTGGTTTTGGTCGCACTCGTCAGATCTGCATCCAGTACCACCACATTAGGGTTCTTTTCTCCCAGTTTTACTAAATATTCGCCGTATGCCTGTCGTGTTGCTTTTTTTTCTGCCATGATTATGCCTCCAATTCTGCCAATGCTTGTTTCACTTCTTCTGCATTCGGCCCTTTTCCATGCCATCCCGCATTATTTTCCATGAATGAGATACATTTCCCTTTAACGGTCTTGCAAATAATCACAGTCGGTTTATCCTCTGATTTTTTGGCAGCTTCCACAGCTGTTCGCAGTTCGTCAAAGCTATGTCCGTCTTCCACGATAATGACATTCCAGCCAAAAGCTTCAAACTTGGGCGCGATGGGGAATGGTGACATGACCTCACAGATGGCACCATCAATCTGCAGATTATTATTATCAACAAAAGCAATCAGATTATTAAGCTGATAGTGAGAAGCCGCCATGGCCGCTTCCCAAACCAGGCCTTCCTGCAATTCGCCATCACCCAGAAGGGCATAAACCTTATGCGGCTTGTTGTCCATTTTTCCGGCCAAGGCCATCCCGGCTGCCACCGAAATTCCCTGTCCCAGAGAACCGGTTGACATATCAATTCCCGGCACCTTGTTCATATCCGGATGTCCCTGAAGGATCGAACCCAGTTGTCGCAGGTTTTCCAGCTCCGCTTTGGGGAAAAAGCCTTTGGCGGCCAGGGTTGCATACAGCACCGGCGCAGCGTGTCCTTTTGACAGCACAAAACGATCCCGGTCTTCTTTTTGGGGATTGTTTACATCCACATTCATCTGTTCAAAATAAAGCAGGGTCAAAATTTCCGCTGACGACAATGATCCGCCGGGATGTCCTGAAGACGCCTTGCCAATCATTTTTACAATATCCTTGCGAATTTCCCTTACCGTTTCTTTTAATAATGCCATTGAATTCTCCTTTTTAATAAATATCACTATTGGTGTAGATTTGCCGATCTAAAATGTCACGTCTGATCGATTGAGGCACCCCGTCCTTGATGTAAACCCGGGGTACCCGTTTGTTGACCATACAGGTAATTTCATAGTTGATGGTCCCCAACGCCTCAGCCAGCACATCGGCCGAAATATTGTTTCCAAAAAGCTCGACCTCGTCGTACAGCGAAACCGATTCCACATCGGTCAGATCGATCATACACTGATCCATACAGATACTACCGACCACCGGGACCAGCTGGCCGGAAATAAAGACCTTGGCCCGACCGTTAAGCATCCTAGTGTAGCCATCGGCATAACCAATCGGCAGCGTGCCGATAATCCGGTCTTCCTTCGCTACAAAGCGGTTGCCGTAGCTTACCGACTCCCCGGGATGAAGGGTTTTTAAGTGGACAATCGTTGATTTCAGGGTCATAACCGGTTTTAAGCTGATTTTTGAACGATCCACTTCCGCCGACGGATAAAGTCCGTAAAGGATAATTCCCGGCCGGACCATGTCAAAGTGGACGCCTTCCACATCAAAGATACCGGCACTGTTGGCCATATGCCTGATCGGAATATCAATATTTTTTTCTGCCAGTTGCAAAAGAACCTGCTGATAGCGCCGGATCTGTTCCCGGGTATGGGTTTTATCGGCGGCGTCGGCGGTTGAAAAGTGGGTAAACAGCCCCTGTAGTTCGATGCCTTCCAATTGGTGCATGGCCTCAATCTCTTGGGAAGCCTCCTGCCAACCAATCCCGATCCGCCCCATGCCGGTATCGATTTTAATATGAATCGGATGTATCATCCCAATTTCACGGCAATGCTCTGATAAGGCCTGGGCAAAATCAAGCTGATAAACAGCCGGAATCACATCCCAGCGGATCAGATCAGGAATATGCGCTTTTGCGGTATAACCCAACAATAAAATCGGTTGGGTAATCCCGCCCTGCCGGAGGACAATGGCCTCATCAATAAACGCTACCGCCAGCATATCGACTCCGGCATAGCAGAGGGCGCGGGCACATTCCAGACTGCCATGACCGTAGGCATCGGCCTTGACTACCCCCAGAATCTTGACATCCGGTCCAACAATCCGGCGAATTTCTTCGTAATTGCTGGTTAGCGCATCCAAATCTATTTCCGCCCATGTCGGGCGGAGTGCCAATTCTTTCATGCTGTCGGGACTCCCTGAACCATTTTCAACACCATGGCTACCCCATTTTTTATCGAAGCCTCCAGATTTGTCTGGTAATCATCAGTCAGGTTAGCATCGGCTTTGTCAGACATCGAACGGATCACCAGGTAAGGAACCTGATTCAGCATCGCTACCTGTCCCACTGCTGCGCCTTCCATTTCCACGCAAAGACCGCCAAATTCTACCAGCAATTCTTTTTTAAGCTGCGCTGAGTTCACCCCTAAGTCGGCTGTCATAATGCGGCCAACCCGATAAGTTGCCCCAAGCTCTTTTGCAGCTGCTACCGCCAGCTGAACGAGAGTTGGATCTGCCTTAAAATAGGTAATATCCATATTGGGTATTTCACCCCGCGGATGACCAAAGGCCCGGGCATCCATATCATATTGACAGCTGTCTTCGGAGATGACCAGATCGCCAATTTCCAGCTCCGGATGCACTGCACCCGCCACCCCGACATGGATAATGGTGGTGACCTTAAAAATATCTATCAGTATCTGGGTGCACATGGCGGCATTGACTTTGCCAACCCCACTTTTAACCGCAATCACTTCTTTCTGGTGTAGCTTTCCCTTGAAAAAAGTCATTCCTCCGTGATGAACCTTGATTCCATCTTCCATTGCCGACTTGATGTCACAAACCTCACTATCCATGGCTGCAATAATACCGATCATTTGATTAATTCTCCCTTCAAAAGACTCACCACTGCCTGGGCAGCGATTCCCTGTTCACTTCCGGTAAAGCCCAGACCCTCTTCGGTCGTGGCTTTTACACTGACACAATCCCCTGATAAATCCAGCGTATTTTTTATGTTTTTTACCATCGTTTCAAGATGAGGTGCAAGCTTTGGCGCCTGAGCAATAATCGTTGAATCAATGTTGTTAATCTTATACCCCTTTTTTACCACAAGCTGTCCAACTTTTTCCAAAAGAATCAAACTGTCGCAATCCTTATAGGCCGCATCGGTATCCGGAAAGTGTTTACCAATATCGCCCAGTGCCAATGCCCCTAAAAGTGCATCCATAATCGCATGGACCAATACGTCAGCATCAGAATGACCCTGCAGTCCCAAATGATGTTTTACTTTTACACCGCCTAAAATGAGTGCTCGATTTTTTACTAAGCGATGGACATCATAACCGATTCCTATTCGTATCATCTTACTCCTTCCAGCCACTTTTACAAGTAGATTTAACCATATTTTCAGCCATTTGTACAGAATTATTTTTTTAATAATTATAATTCCGTCACTGAAAAGCCAAATGATTTTTCCCGTTTGATTCAAATTTTTATTTTTACATAAATAAAAATGAACCTTTGTTTTTTCTCTTTTATCTACCGATTAACTTGTCGGTGATTTCGCATCTGCGACTGCCGCAACTGCTGACGAGTGGTGAGTTTAAATTTTAATAAAATTATATCATAAATAAACAAAAAAAATGCCACCAAATTGATAACTTACCCTGCTTCTAAGCTATTTGATCTGGTGGCACTGTTTCGTTTTAGTCGGTACTTTTTGTTTTCAGCAAATCCCGGACCACTTCCCCGGCAATCAGAAGTCCCGCCACTGAAGGAACAAAGGCAATGCTGCCTGGTGGGGTTTCTCTAATAATCGGCTCTTCGGTGGAATAAAGGACCTTCAAGGATTTGACTCCCCGATCCCTGAGTTCTTTGCGCATCACTTTGGCCAGCGGACAAACCGAAGTTTCGTAGATATCGGTAATATTAAAACGACCCGCATCCATTTTATTCCCGGTTCCCATACAACTGATGATCGGCACCTTGTTAGCCTGACTTTTGATGATCAGATCAATTTTTGCTGTGACCATATCCACGGCATCAATGACATAGTCGTAATCCTGAAGGTGAAATTCTTGGGAATTTTCCGGGGTGTAACACTGATGCATCGGATGTACAATCGATAGCGGATTAATGGCAATCAGCCTGCGCGCCATGGCATCGACCTTTTTTTTGCCGATCGTTTTAACATTGGCCATAATCTGACGATTCAGATTACTGGGGTCAATGATATCCTTATCGACAATCGTTAAAAAGCCGACGCCACTGCGGATTAAGGCTTCGGCGGCAAAGGAGCCGACGCCGCCGACGCCAAACAGAATGACTCTTGAATTTTTGAGAATCTCCAGACCGGATTGCCCGATCAGCTTTTCAGTTCGGTCAAAGATTCCTGCTTCTGTTTTCATTTTTACATTCTTTCCGGAGCCGATACTCCCAAAATACCCAGCGCGTTTTGAATCACCTGTTTGGTTGCCTCAATCAGGGCCACTCGGGCTTTCATCAAAGCCTTGTCGGAAACCCGAACGTGACAGGCATTATAAAAGCTGTGAAACGCCGCGGCCAGTTCAATGGCATATCGGGTGATCCGACTGGGATCGAGTTTGTCTTCGGCAAACAAGATTTCATCGGGGAAATTCGCAAGAATTTCCATCAGATTCAATTCTTCCTTCTCGGTCAGGCGGCTGTAATCAAGGGGAATCGTCTGATCCAATTCCTCGGTCATCTGACGAATAATGCTGCAGATTCTGGCGTGGGCATATTGGACATAAAAGACCGGATTTTCATTGGACTGCTCAATCGCCAAGTCCAGATCAAAGTCGAAATGACTGTCCGGCGAGCGCAGATTAAAGAAGAAGCGGGTGGCATCAACGCCGACCTCATCGATCAGATCGGTCAGCGCAATGGCTTTCCCCTGACGCTTGGACATTCTGGCCACTTCACCGTTTCTTAGCAAGCGCACCAGCTGCATAATGACGACCTCAAAATTACTGGCATCAATACCCACTGCCGTCAGCGCCCCTTTGAGTCGGGCTACATGGCCATGATGGTCGGCGCCCCAGACATTGATGCAGCGGTCAAAGCCGCGGTTAATAAACTTATCCATGTGGTAGGCGATATCGGCCATAAAATAGGTTGGCAGTCCATTGGCCCGGATTAAGACATCGTCCTTATCCGATCCAAATGCCGTGGCCTTAAACCACAAGGCCCCTTCCTGTTCGTAGGTAAAGCCGCCTTTTCCAAGCAGCTCAACTGTTTTCTCAATGGCCCCGCTATCATAGAGGCTTTGTTCAGAAAACCAGACATCGTAGCGGATCCCATAGGCTTCGAGATCGCTTTTCATTTGGGTCAGGTTTTTATTCAGGGCATAATCAATCAGAATTGGTTTGCGCTCTTCAGGTGTCATCACCCGGTGCGCATCACCATTGGCTGCAATAAAAGCCTTCATGTGATCGGTAATGTCTTCCCCCTGATAACCATCTTCGGGAAAGGGGATCTCTTCGCCCATTAATTGGCGGTACCGGGCATCCAGTGAGTCGCCAAATTTGACAATCTGGTTTCCGGCATCATTAATATAGAATTCCCGGGTGACCGTATAGCCGGTCCAGTCGGCAACGGCTGCCAAGATATCGCCGATCGCACCACCGCGGGCATTGCCCATGTGCATCGGTCCGGTGGGATTGGCAGAAATAAACTCCAGATTAAATTTCTTCCCGGCATTTTTCTGGCTCCGGCCGTAATCGCCTTTCATCTCGGCTACCTCTGCCAGAACAGCATACTGCCAGTAGGGTTTCAGCTTAAAATTAATAAAGCCCGGTCCGGCTATTTCAATGGTCTCGACATAGGAATCTTTGATATTCATGTTGGCTACCAAAGTTTCGGCAATAAAGCGGGGGGCTTTTTGGGTCTGTTTGGGCAGTTGCATGGCGATGTTGGTCGAATACTCACCATGTTCCTTTTCTCTGGGAATTTCCAGAAAAAGGTCCGGCATCGTTTCGATTGCCAGCGCACCCGATTCGACAACCTGATTCAGGGCATCGCCAATGATAGCTTTTATTTGTTCGGTGATCTTTTCACGTATGTACATCCTTAATTTCCTCTCACTCTTCTAATTTTTATCAGCTTATTGTGAAACGCTAAACGGTCTTTGGTGCGGTTAAATTTAAAGAAGAAGCGCCCCGGCGCTTCTCCTGTGATTGGCATTGCTGCCATTTTTTATTGGGTAATTTTGATGTTCAGGACATTCTGAGAATTGGTAACCCCTTCGATTTCAATGTTATAATCGATCAATACCTTCGTCGGTTCTTTATCCTCATTGTAGTTTACAAAAACATCCTTGGTTAAAATTCCCATCGTCACATCCCCGTATGGGGTGGAATACCAGGTCAGATTTCTTTTGCCCCGTTCAAACTCCATAATCGAATTGGTGGTTCCCAAACGAATGACTGACACTTTTTGCGCATCAACACAGACGGTGGTGATGGTTCCTTCCATCCCGGAAACTTCTGATTCCTGATACGTCACACAGGACCTGTTGGCTTCTTTATATAAATCTCCTTCGGTCAGAAACTCCAGGGTATCCTTTTCTTCTTCATTTTTGACGGTTCCCGAAATGGATAACCATACTTTTTTTCTTTCTTCAGTCATTGGTCGCCTCCTAGAGGTATAATTTCTCCCACTATTAAACCATTGATGGGTTTTATAAGCAAGAAAAATTATCCGTTTAAGTTTTTATTAGGATTACGCATCTTTAAAGAAATCAAACGACCTCGTTGGTGGTGCGCTTCCGCTTTGCTGATGCAATAATCAGGTCTACAAGTTCTATATACCCAATTCCGGTCGCTTCCCACATTTTGGGATACATACTGATATTGGTAAATCCCGGCAAGGTGTTTACTTCATTAATTAGAATCCGGTCATCAGCAGTGACAAAGAAATCGACCCGCGTTAAGCCCGAGCCTTCGATCGCTTCAAAGGCTTTAATGGCGTACGCTCTCACTTTTTCGGTGACTTCCTGTGACAAATCGGCCGGTATGACAACTTTGGAATCTTCAGTCGCTGAATACTTGGCCTCATAATCATAAAACTCTTTTGAGGGAATAACCTCTCCCGGAATCGAGGCCCGAATGACATCTCCAACTTCTAAAACCGCACATTCGATCTCTCTTCCTTTGACAAAATCTTCAAGAATCAGTTTATTGTCATAAACAAAAGCTTCATTAATGGCAGTCACCAGCTCGCTGCGGTCATGCGCTTTGCTGATACCGACGCTGGAACCCATATTGGCGGGTTTAACAAAAATCGGATAACCCAGATCCTTTTCGATTTCAGCAATTTTAGCCTCGGCATCTCGTTTCCAGTCATTTTCGCGGAAATAAATATATTTTCCGGTGGGAATTCCGACACTTTGAAACATAATTTTGGAAAAAACCTTGTCCATTCCCACTGCCGAACTTAATACCCCGCAACCCACATAGGGTTTGTTGAGCATCTCAAAAACACCCTGAATGGTGCCGTCTTCACCCATCGGTCCATGAAGAACAGGAAAAAAAACGTCAATTTTAGCGATTTCCGGATGAGAGAAAATTGAAAAGTCGGCAATCAGATTATTTTGATCCTGCTCCCAGGAACCATCTTTAATTTTTTCGGCATCACCTGAATATAAATACCATTTTCCCTGTTTTGATATCCCGATCGTGACAATATTATACTTTTCACGATCGATGACACCCAAAACATTGTAAGCAGAAACCCTGGAAACCTCATGCTCGCCCGACTGGCCTCCAAAAACCACGCCAATATTGAGTTTGTTTTTCATCGCTTTTCCTCACTTTTCTTTCGAGATCTCGTTGGTTATTTTTTAATACATTCCAGAAAATCTTCTTCTGTTATCACACGAATACCATTGGCTTTCAACAAAGCCACCGTGATCCCATCGCCATCAACTAAATTACCGCTAAAGGTACCATCATAAATTTTTCCACAACCGCAGGACGGACTCTTGCTTTTCATGATCGCAATTTTGGCTCCGGATGTGCGGGCCGTATCCAGGGTTCGCTGGGCACCTAACGTATAGGGCTCGGTAAAGTCAACTTGCTTATCATTATACACTTTCCGTTCGCCGTTGACCACGACTATTTCGCAGGGATCACGGGGGATTGGCAGCGTTGCCAGCACCTCCGGGCAAACCGGGATGGCCAGTCCCTGCAGAAAGAGCTGCCGCAGTTCGTTGACCGGATGGGCCTTCTCCTCATAATTGATCTTCATTCCCAGCAGACAGCTGGATACCAGAATTTTCTTTCTTTTTTCCAAGGCTTCTTTTAAACAAGTAAAATCTTTCTGATTCATTTTCTTTCCCCTCAATCTTCATTTTTATTTAAACTGTCTTCCCGATAAATCCAGGCCCCCCGTTTAAAAACCATTTTAAAAATCATATCTTTTAAGATAATTTCGCCAATTTTAATAATCGAACCGGCGCCAATCGTCACCTTGTTAGTTACCCTGGCACCCATGCCAATTTTGGTATGATGACCGATCGTTACGGCTTTGCCGATAATCACCCCGGGATCTAAAACGCAATTGTCTTCGATCCTTGTTTTTTCTTCAATAATTACGCCCGTGCCAATCTGACAGTTCTCGCCAATCACAACCCCTTCGCCGATGATTGCCCCGGCGCCAACAACCGTTTCATTTCCCATGATGACATCGTCGGCAATTACCGCATTGGGATGAATCTTTTTTTCGTTCGCCTGGTTACTCATCCTTTTTCTCCTATTTTTTTCGGATTCTCAAGCCTTTGGGATAGTGATTTTTAATCACGCCCTCACTGGCTTTTCCAAATCCCAGCGGATAACCATTATAACCAACCAGCACCCAGCCTTTCTTGACCTTCAGGTTTAAGGCCTCGCCTTTTAAGTACTGATAAGCCTGCTCTTCATCACTTAAATTGCAGACATTTTGCACCTGCGAAAGCCTGAGTGCCATTGCCAGCGCATAACTGGGTTCAAAGCGGTTCTTTTTAAAGGTTCCCAGATGAAGCCCGGTTCTTAAGAGTTTTAAATTGGCAATCCGTTCGAGTAAAATCCCGGCCGGAACGGCATAGAGGTGTTCCCCCAACAGATAGAGCCGATCAGCCACTTTCTGATAAAATGCCGGTTCCAGGTTGTTTTTGGCAAACTCGCTATAGTCTTGCAACTCCAGGCGGGTGGCTTTTTTTAGCCGCGATTTGGCATAACCCTGGGTGATTTCAATCGCTTCGATGTTTCCTTCGGACTTTTTTAGTCGGGCAATAAAATGACCTTCACCTTTAACGCTCATCGGCATAATCCGCAGGGTTTTTGCAATGTCCTGCTGATGATTCCGGCTCCAGTCCACCCGACCATGATCATTTAGCCCGGGTAACTCAATCGACTCCAAAGTGTAGGGGTATTTCTTAATAAATGATTCAATGATCTGTTCATTTTCTTCCGGCGAAAAGGTACAGGTTGAATAAACCAGCACCCCGCCGGGTTTTAGCAGCCGATCGGCACTTTCGAGTATTTTTTCCTGTTTACCCCGACAGCGGTCAACCCGTTCGAGACTCCAGTCGGCTAAAGCACCGGGGTCTTTGCGAAACATCCCCTCGCCGGAGCAGGGTGCATCCACCAGAATCTTATCAAAGCGCTCGTAGAAGGAATCCACCAGCCGCTCCGGAAATTCGTTGGTGACAACGGCATTGGTAATCCCCATCCGTTCGATATTGGTCGAGAGAATCCCGGCCCGGGAATTAACCAGCTCATTGGCAACCAGCACCCCTTCCCCCTGAAGTCTGGCGCCAATTTGGGTCGATTTCCCGCCCGGCGCGGCACAAAGATCAAGGACCCACTCCCCGGGCTGGGGGTTTAGCACCTCAACCGCCGCCATCGCCGTCGGTTCCTGAACATAGTAAAGTCCGGCATAATAGTAGGGATTTTTACCCGGCCGCACCGTATGCTCAATATAAAACCCTTCTTGACACCAGCTCACACTCTGGGTTTCAAACGATAATATCCTGGCCAGTTCATCAGGTGTAAGCTTCAGGGTATTGGTGCGAATCCCCTTGCTTTCCGGCTGGTCGTAGGAATCCAGCAGGCTCTGATAGGATTCGCCCATCAGTTTTTTCATTTTTTCTTTAAATGCTCCTGGTAATTCCATTATGGTCCCCATTTTCATCCTTTATATTTCATACAAAACCGGTTTTAACCCAGCATCGATTTTTGACAATATACATTTTATTATACGTAAAGCACCGATCAATTACAATAATTTTGTCAAAAAACGCCGAAATAAAAACACCAACTACAAGCGTTGGTGTTTTATTTCAAAGATATAATTGCGGATAGATCATTTTTTGGGTTTGGCAAAAATCATCCGACCGGCGGCGGTTTGCAGAATACTGGTGACAATTACGGCGGCAGTATTACCGATATATTTCTTGCCGTTTTCGACTACAATCATCGTGCCGTCATCCAGATAAGCCACGGCCTGACCGTTTTCTTTGCCACCTTTAACCAGGAGAACCTTCATCTCTTCGCCGGGCAGCACAATCGGTTTAACGGCGTTAGCCAGTTCATTGATATTAAGCACGTCGACCCCTTGAACGGTGGCCACCTTGTTAAGGTTATAATCATTGGTCAGAATCTTGCCTTTGGTTGATTTCCCCAGTTTAACCAGCTTTGAATCAACCTCGTGGGTATCTTCAAAGTCCTCTTCGGTAATCTGAACTTCGATTTCCAGCTCAGTCTGAATTTTATTTAAAATATCCAAACCGCGACGTCCCCGATTCCGTTTCAGTTCGTCGGCTGAATCCGAAATCAGCTGCAGTTCATTGAGCACAAATACCGGGATCACCAATGGACCTTCAATAAAACCAGTTTTACAAATGTCAAAAATCCGTCCGTCGATAATCACACTGGTATCCAAAAGCTTGGGAATCGCTGCGCCTTTTTTTTTGGTCGGCCGCTTTTGTCCGACAACAATGTTGACATCTTTTTCCCGTCTGGCACTCTGAAACGCCAGCAGAATATCCTCCCGTTTTTTTATCGGCAGGGAAAAACCAATATAGCCCAACACAATATAGATGCTGATGGTCAACAGTCCGCCGATCCAGGGAATCGGAATCTGTGAAAAAGCAAAACTGATCAGCATAGCGATAACCAGGCCAATCACCAAACCGCCAATACCCAAGCCAATATCAATCAGCCGGACATTTTCCATACTGGTTTCAACAACCTTTGAGAGCTTTTTAACGCCTTTGAGCATCAGTGGAAATAGAATGAAAAAAATAAGTCCAAATAGAATAATGAGCGCCGCATAGAGAACAATTTCCAGTTCCGGAGTCAGATTGATTTCCAGACTTCTCAAAATCCAGTTATTGGTAACCAATACACTGGCCAGGGCCATCCCCACCAGAACACCAATAATTCCAAACGATACCCGAAGTATCTTTTGTATCACTACCTTCACCTCCTTTCGTAGTATATCTTTTTAATTATAGCACCCGATTCTTAAGATTAACTATTGAATACAACAAAAGGCGTGAAATTCACGCCTCACTATATACTGAACGATTGATCAAATCCAGGATTTCTTCTTTATCTTTATCTTGAATCAAGACCATTTCACTGACGATAAAATTTCGGGCATTATTTAACATTTTCTTTTCTCCGGTTGAGAGGCCTTTTAGCCGATCCAATAGGATAAGATTTTTAACCACCTTGGCCACTTCAAAAATATCCCCGGTTTTTAGTCGCTCGAGATGCTCCCGATAGCGGCGGTTCCAGTTTTTTTCCATTTCATCCATTGGTAAATTCAACGATTCAAGCATTTCATCGATAACTGACTGCGTCACGATGGTTCTTACCCCAATATCATCAACTTTATCAACCGGAATTAAAATCTGCAAACCTTCGGATACGATCTGCATGATGTAGTAAGGTTTCGTTTCTTCAAATATTTCTCGTTCTTCGATTGCTTCAATGATACCCGCTCCGTGCATTGGATAAACAATTTTATCCCCAATTTTATACATTTCATCCACTCCTATCATCGATTGTCTTTTCATTATAACATATAAAAAAGGAATAAGCCTTTTATTTTATAAAAAACTTATTCCCGTGTCAATCTTTATTTAGATAATCATGGTTAAACTGATCCGTTTTCTTTTTAAATCCACTGCCAATACCTTAACGGTTACCACATCCCCCAGCGAAACCGCCTCTGATGGATGTTTGATATAACGGTCCGTGATCTGCGAGATATGCACCAAGCCATCCTGATGGACGCCGATATCGACAAAGGCGCCAAAATCGATGACATTACGGACCGTACCCGTGAGCTCCATATCCACTTGAAGATCACTCATCGATAAAACGTCGGATCGTAAATGAGGCTTGGGCGCATTCTCCCGGGGATCCCGGCCCGGTTTTTTAAGTTCCTTGATAATATCATAAAGGGTTGGAATGCCGATTTCCAGTTGGGTCGCCATATCCGAATAGTTCAAATCGTTAAACAAATCCAGCTGTTCCCGGGTACCCAGTTTTTCTTTCTTGATCCCTTTGAGCTTTAAGAGTTTTTCGACACTTTTATAGGCCTCGGGATGAACCCCGGTATTGTCAAGAATGTTATCCCCGTCATCAATCCGCAAAAAGCCGGCGCATTGCTCATAGGCTTTGGCGCCCAGTCCCTTGACTTTCATCAATTCTTTGCGATTCTTAATGGGGCCGACACTATTGCGGTAATCGATAATATTATTGGCAATGGTCTTGTTGACCCCGGCAACGTATTTGAGCAGCGCCACCGAAGCCCGGTTAACGTTGACCCCAACGTTGTTAACCGCATCCTCAACCGTCGCTTCCAACACCCGTTCGAGCTCCTTCTGATTGACGTCATGCTGATACTGGCCGACCCCGATGTGTTTGGGGTCAATTTTAACCAGTTCGGAGAGCGGATCCTGCAATCGGCCGCCAATCGAAATGGCGCCCCGGATCGAAACATTGATATCCGGATATTCTTCGGTTCCCAGTTCTGAAGCCGAATAAACCGAAGCTCCGGCTTCGTTGACGACAATATACTGGACCGGCACCGTCGTTTTTTTAATCGTCTCAGCGACAAATTGCTCCGATTCCCGGGAGGCGGTACCATTGCCGATGGCGATGATATCGACCTGATACTTTTCGATTAATTCAAGCAGTTCTTTTTCCGCTTTTTCGACCTGACCTTTACCAAAGGTAGGGTAGATGGTGGTGTAATCCAGCACCTTGCCAACCTTGTCAAGAATGGCAATCTTGCAGCCGGTTCGAAAGGCCGGGTCAAAACCCATGGTGACCTTTTCTTTAAAGGGCGGCTGTAGCAGCAATTTTTTCAGGTTCAGGGCAAACATCTTGATTGCCCCTTCTTCCGCCCGTTCTTTTAAGGCGGTCCGGATTTCCCGCTCAATGGCCGGCGCGATCAGCCGGTTATAACTGTCCGCAATGGCTTTTAATAAGTAGCTTGACGGCTTAGCTTTAAGCAGTTCTTTTTTTAAATAGCTTTCAATTTCTTCGCCCGGTGCCAACAGTTTAACTGACAGGGCTTTTTTCTTTTCACCCCGGTTAATCGCCAAAATCCGGTGATCCTTGATGGCTTTTATCGCTTCGGTATGATCAAAATACATTTCCAGTTCCGGGTTTTCCTCTTCCTTGCCCTTGACCACAGTGGATTTGATCTGTCCCTTGTCAAAAGTGCACTTCCGGATCACACCCCGGTAAGCGGCCGTATCGGAAATCACTTCAGCAATAATATCCATCGCCAACTGCAGGGCTTCCTCAGCGGTGTTGATATCTTTTTCAGCATCGATATAACAAATTGCTGCTTCTGCCAACTCCGTTTCAGTCAGTTTTTGCTCAAGTATTTGCAACCCCAGCGGCTCGAGTCCCTTTTCCCGGGCTACCGATGCCCGGGTTTTCTTTTTCTGTTTATAGGGCAGATAAAGGTCTTCCACTTCCTGCAGGGTTTGGCTTTTTAAAATGGCACTTTTTAGTTCCGCAGTCAGTTTCCCCTGTTCCTCAATGCTGCCGATCACTTCCTCTTTTCGTTTTTCCAGTTTTCGCAAATATGTTAAACGCACATCCAGATCCCGCAAGAGGGCATCGCTTAAATTCCCGGTGACCTCTTTTCGGTAACGGGCGATAAAAGGAATGGTATTTCCGCCATCGATTAAATTGATCGTGTCTTCCACCTGTTGCGGCCGTATTGAAAATTCTTTGGCCAGTTGGCTAATGATAAGTTCCACAAAATACTCCATTTCTAAATTTCTTAATTCGTTATTTATCTTGGTTGCTATAAATTCCAAAGAATAGTTTAACATTTTTTTGGTATAATCACAAATCTTCCTGAAAACTACCTGACGACTGTTTAAACTGGCTGCTGGCGCATTGTAATCAAAAGCGCTTCATGATAAAATAATCTGTACTAAACGAAAAGGCACAAAACAAAAGGAGATGCACCTTAATGGCTATAAAATTTATTGTGGATTCGATGTGTGATACCAACTGTGAGATCTTAAATCGCTATGATTTTGATATATTACCCTTTCCGGTAACCCTGGATGATAAAACCTATTTTGACGGCATCAATATCACCCCCGAAATGGTGGTCGATTTTGTCAACAACAACAGCAAACTCTTTCCCAAAACAGCCCAGATCCAACCGCTGGACATCACCAATACCATTGAAAAACACCTGAAGAATGGTGATGATGTCATCTATCTGGTGCTTTCCTCCAAACTCTCCGGCACCTACCAGACCGCCCGGCTGCTGGCTCAAGATTTGCTGGAAAAATATCCGGAGCGCAAGGTCGCGATCGTCGATTCCCTTTCGGCGACCACCGGTTCCGCGCTGATTCTTTTTCAGGGACTGAAGCTCAATAAACTCAACCGTCCTTATGAGGAAATTGTCGAAACGATGAATTTTCTGGCCCAGCATGCCCAGATCTTTTTTATGGTCGGCGATATCAAATGGCTGGCCCAGGGCGGCCGGATCAGCCGTAATGCCGCGATGCTGGGTGATATGCTGAAGATTGTGCCGATTCTTTACTTTAAAGACGGTGAAATTCTCGTTTATGAAAAAGTCCGGGGCCAGAAAAAGGCGCTAAAAAGCCTATTCGCCACCGTCGAAGAAAAGATGACCAACCGCCAACAGATCCTCGGGATGATCCAAAGCACTGCCGTAGACCTCCAGGAAAAATCAAAAAAACACTTTGAAAAAGAACTGGGGATTAAAAATTTCTTGCTGCCCGAAAAAGCCGGCGCAACCCTAACGGTTCATATTGGCACCAATTGTCTGGGGATCATGTTTTTTGACGAACTGCCGGATAATTATGTCAACGTCATCCCTTAACTCCTTTTTGAAATCGGTCAATTTAAAAAAGCGCCTTACCGGATACTCATGCACCAGTAGGACGCTTTTTTTTGATTGATTTTTGGTCGTGCTAACCTCTCGGCGGCAGGCTCGAAGCCACTAATTGTACCAGTCGGCTCATCGGCATGGTTTGCAGCCAGACCTTCCCGGGCCCTTTTAGGGTTGCCAGAAATAAGCCTTCGCCGCTTAGAAAGATATTCTTCATCCCTTTAACCGCTTGAATATCAAAGCTCACTGATTCTTCGAACATCCCGATATGTCCCTGATCTATTTTCAGCACTTCCCCCGGAGCCAGATCATATTCCACCATGGCACCATCCATTTCGATAAAAGCCGTTCCAGGTCCTGAAATTTTTTGCAGAATAAAACCTTCACCGCCAAAAAAGCCGACGCCAATATTCTTTTTAAAGTACATGTCCACATCCAGAGTCGATTCACCAGCCAGAAAGCTGCTCTTCTGACAGATAATCGACTGACCGCGCTCGAGCATCAGCGCTTTAATTTCTCCCGGATAGCTGGAACAAAAGGAAATCTGACAATTGTTCTGTTCGGCGGTATAGGTAGTCATAAACAGCGAATCACCGGCCAGAGTCCGTCGCAGTCCCTTCATCAGACCACCTTTGGTATTGGTATCCATCCGAATATTCTCCGACATCCAGGACATCCCGCCGGACTCGGTAAACATCGATTCGCCGCTATTTAACGTTACTGTGACCACCGGGAGATTCCCCCCCTTGATTTCAAAATTCATTTTCTCCTCCTCAACTGATGTTAATATACAAAAAATCGCCAATCGGTGGATATTTACCCCAAAATTGGCGATTTATTTTGTTTTATCTGACTATTTTTCAGATTATTTTTCAGATTATTTTTTTAATTTAATCAGATTGATCAACCCACCGGCCAAGAGCATTTCTTTTTGCCGCTCGGATACTTCCAGCCGCATCGCATAAGTTAAGCCTTTGGTTTGATTAATCAAGTTGGCCTGGCCTGATTTAACCGCCTCCAGAGCGTTTTCGATGACCAGCTCATCATTGAGTTCAATGGTGTCATAATCCGCTTCATTGGCAAATACCAGCGGCAGAATGCCGTTATTAATCAAGTTGTTTTTATGAATTCGGGCAAACGATTTAACCGCCACCCCTTTAATGCCCAGATAAACCGGTGCCAGCGCCGCATGCTCCCGGCTCGAACCCTGACCGTAATTGGAGCCACCAACAATAAAGCCGCCACCATTATCGAGGGCCCGCTGAGGGAATTCCGGATCACAGGGGGCCAGACAGTAGTTTGACAGGTAGGGAATGTTGGAACGATACGGCAACAGTTTAGCATTTGACGGCATGATATGATCGGTGGTGATATTGTCTTCCACCACAATCAGGGCTTTACCGGCAACAACATTTTCAAGTGGTTTGGTCGCCGGGAATGGCTTAATGTTTGGTCCTTTGATGACCTCCACTTCAGTGCCTGCCGGGGCCGGTGCCATGACCATGGTATCGTTAAGCAAAAAGTTTTCCGGCATGGCAATTTCCGGCAACTCAATCTTGCCTAAGGGATTGGTCAGCACCCCTTCCAGGGCGGATATTGCCGCTGCTTCCGGGCTTAACAGGTAGACATCGGCTGAGGGTGTTCCCGAACGGCCAAAGAAGTTACGGTTAAAGGTTCGCAGTGACACCGCATCGGTGGACGGAGCCTGACCCATGCCGATGCAGGGGCCGCAGCCACATTCCAGCACCCGGGCGCCGGCATTTAACAGATCTGCCAAAGCACCGTTTTCGGCCAGCATCGTTAACACTTGTTTTGATCCGGGAGCAATTACCAGCGAAACATTTTCAGCCACGGTTTTGCCCTTGACGATGGCTGCCACCTTCATCAGATCCAACCAGGAGGAGTTGGTACAGCTGCCGATGGCCACCTGATCGACTTTAAGTCCTTCGATCTCCGAAATCTTGACAACCTTGTCCGGACTGTGAGGACAGGCAGTCAGCGGTTCTAAAACGTCCAGATCAACCTTGACGACTTCATCATAAACCGCATCCGCGTCGGCCGACAACTCAATGTAATCCCCGCCGCGGCCCTGGGCTTCCAAAAACGCCCTGGTCATTTCATCCGACGGGAAAACCGAGGTGGTTGCGCCCAGCTCAGCCCCCATATTGGTGATCGTGGCCCGTTCCGGAACCGTCAGGGTTTTAACCCCGTCACCGGTGTATTCAAAGACCTTGTTGACGCCGCCTTTAACGGTACATTGACGGAGCACTTCCAGAATGACATCTTTTGATGAGACGCCGGTTCGTAGTTTTCCTGTCAACTCCACCTTAACGATCTTCGGCATCGTGATATAGTAAGGGTCGCCGGCCATCGCCACGGCCACGTCCAGACCGCCGGCACCAATAGCCAGCATCCCGATACCACCACCGGTCGGGGTATGGCTGTCTGATCCTAAAAGCGTATCACCCGGCACTCCAAAGCGTTCAATCTGAACCTGGTGACAAATGCCATTACCCGGTTTTGAATAATAAACGCCGTGTTTTTTGGCTACGCTTTGGATATAGCGATGATCGTCCATGTTTTCGGGGCCTTCCTGGAGCATGTTATGGTCGATATAGGCCAACGATTTTTTTGTTTTGACGCGGGGGACCTCCATCGCTTCAAACTGCAAATAAGCCATCGTTCCGGTGGAGTCCTGGGTCAGGGTCTGATCGATCCGAATTCCGATTTCCTGGCCTTTTACCATCTCTCCGACGACAAGGTGCGCCGCAATAATCTTCTCTGTTAATGTTTTTCCCATTTAATTTACGATTTCCTTTCTAAACTGCAATTTCCTGATTTTTCTGGTGTGTATTTAATAATTTTTAAAAATCCTAATATGTTTATTATACCATCTTTTTTCTCAACTTTCCATTTTTTTACTTGAGCGGATCCGCTTCAATTTAAATCGAAATTATGGTATACTGTGGTTCAATCAATGCAAGTGTCATCGGAGGATTTGGAGGAACTCATGAATTTTATTAAATGCTTCAGCCACTTTTTATATATTCAGGGGCGAAACCATCATATCGTCAATCTTTCTGCCCAGATGTCCTACCGGACCCTGTCGGCGTTTATACCTTTTTTAATGCTGCTTTATAGTTTTGTCAACTGGTTTTCAGCCGGTGTCAACGAAACGCTGATTTATGTTTTCTCAAAAATACTGCCCCCATCAATTATGACTTATGTGAATCTGGCCATGGAAAATTCTCATACCCTTACTTTTTCATTGGGAACGAACCTGGTCCTCGGCTGCTTTATCTTGTACGTTTCGGTTTCGGCCATGCATTCGCTGATCACCTCCTTAAACCGGATCTCCGGACAGGAAGAAACCCGGGGGATGGCCGCGCTGTGGATTCAATCGATTCTTTATCTGTTTTTATTTCTGTTACTTATCTTTTTTACGTTTTTTTTCTATCTGTTTGGGGAAAAACTATTTTTCTTTATTTTTAACACCCTTGATTTATCCGATTTTTTTGCGGTTTTTATCATCTTTTTTACGCTGCTTTATACCCTCGTTGTTCCAACGCTTATTTTTACGCTGATTTATATGTACGCCCCCAAAAATCATCTCGGTTTCTTTGAAGCCCTCCCCGGCGGAGCTTTTGTATGCCTCAGCTGGACTGTCATCCTTTCTCTCTATGCGCTGTTTGACGATGCGCCTCTGGATTTTGACCGATTTTTCTCTAATCTCCAGGGACCCTTCTCCCTGTTTGTAACGGTCTATCTGATCTGTTTTAGTCTCACCTTGGGGGGCGTTGTCAATCTTTATCAAGCCAAACCGTCAAAAATAAAAACGCATCCCGGGAGGGCTAAAGAATGACTGAACGGATCATGAATTTAAAACCTGTGAAGCTGATCTTATTTATCAAGGAAGATTTTGAAAAAACCGATTTTTCCGGGATCTGTACCCAGATGTCTTTTTACCTGCTGCTGGCTTTTTTCCCTTTGCTGCTTTTTCTGATCTCCTTTATCGGGAATTTTATCAAGCCCTTTGAAACTTATCTCTATGATATCTTAGAAAGTTTTTTACCCAATCTTTCCTATGAATATGTGACCAGCCTGTTGGACAACATCATCAGTCAGGCTTCCGGTTCCCATTATGCCCTGATTCTGGTGGCTTTTCTGTTTTCATCGCTGGCCACCCGGGCCATTATGATCGGCATCAACCAGACCTATGGCCGGAAGGAAACCCGAACCTTGACTGCCATCTGGCTTTATTCTTTTTTATTCACCCTCCTGTTTGCCCTAGCTATTTTATTAATTGTTGTTGCTTACATTTTAAGTACTGATCTGGGGGCTGTTATTTTTCAGGAATTTGGGCTATATACATACTATTATCCCTTCTTGAGTTTTTTTGCGGTTGCATTTTCATGGATCGTTTCAACCTTTATTTTTAATATGATCTATGTCATGGCGCCGGCCCAGCCCTTGAAAATCAAAAGTGGTCTTCCCGGGTCTCTATTTGCCACCCTGGGTCTTAATATCGCTTTTCATATTTTTACCTTATTTATCAATCATTCCACTAAATACAGTACCCTCTATGGCAGCCTTGGCGGTCTTTTTGCCCTGATGGTGGCGATTTACTTTATTTGTGTGATTCTAAATCTGGGCGGCAAGATAAATCTGTACTGGTCACTCTATCAGAATAACGGCTTCTCGTTTAAATGATCAGTTTTTCGTTTCACACGGAATTGTTAAAAAGATTTTACTTTGTTTAAAAAGATGCACTGTCAATCTCCTCAGATTGTGATAAAATATTAATACTAAAGCATTCGCTTTCAACCAAATTGAAAGGACACGTACATGATGAAGAAAACCGATTCCCTTGCAGATTTTACCAGCAACCGGCGTTTTAGCAGCTACCGTTATTTTGGTGCCCACCTCAATGAAAAGGGGGTTACTTTTCGAGTCTGGGCGCCCCATGCCCAGAGTGTTTCCGTCGTTGGCGATTTCAACCATTGGAACATCACGACGCATCCAATGAAACCTGTTTCCTGGGCTCAGGGAATCTGGGAGCTATTTATTCCGGATCTCGCGCAGGGAATGCTTTACAAATATGCGGTTGGCCAACAGGATGGTGGACTGGCCTATAAAGCAGATCCCTATGGTTTCTATAGTGAGGTTAAACCGAAAACCGCCTCGATCATCTGGGAACTTGATGGTTATGCGTGGCAGGATCAAGCCTGGTGCCAAAAAAGAAACGAAACCAACTGGCTGAAAATGCCGATCAATATTTACGAAGTCCATCTGGGCAGCTGGAAACGCAATGACGCCGGCGACTATCTGACCTACCATGAACTGGCTGAACAGCTGGTTCCCTATCTGGTCGAAATGCACTATACCCATATTGAGCTGATGCCGATTATGGAGCATCCCTTTGATGGTTCCTGGGGCTATCAACTGACCGGTTATTACGCCGCTACCAGCCGCTACGGCGATCCCCAGGGCCTGATGCATTTCATTGATTGCTGCCACCAGGCTGGCATTGCGGTGATTCTGGACTGGGTTCCCGGTCATTTCTGCAAAGATGATCAGGGCCTGCGTCATTTTGATGGCACCTGCCAGTACGAGTATTCTGAACACCAGCAGTGGGGTACCATGGTCTTTGATTACGGTAAACCGGAAGTTCTGGACTTTCTGATCTCCAATGCTTATTTCTGGTTTGACCATTACCATGTCGATGGCCTGCGCATCGATGGCGTGGCCAGTATGATTGAGCTGAATCACGGCCTCGATGGCGAACCCTTTCGCAATGCCCATGGCGGTACCGATCGGCTGGAAGCCCTGGCTTTTATCCGCGAACTGAATACCATTATTTTTCGGGATTTCCCCTTTGCCATTATGTCAGCCGAAGACTCCACAGCCTATCCGATGGTCACCTGGCCGGTGGATAAGGGCGGTCTGGGTTTTAATCTGAAATGGGATATGGGCTGGATGCACGATACCCTGGACTATATGAAAACTGATCCGATGTTTCGGAATCGCTTCCATCATCTCTTAACCTTTTCGCTGGCCTATGCCTTTAATGAGAATTTCATCCTGCCGCTGTCTCATGACGAAGTGGTTCACAGCAAACGAACCATCCTCGATAAAATGTTTGGCGATTACGATCTGAAATTCGACCAGTTCCGTATCCTCTTCGGCTATTTAATGACCCATCCGGGCAAAAAACTTTCGTTTATGGGAAATGAATTTGCCCCCTTCCTGGAATGGCGGGTGGATGAATCGCTGGAATGGTTCTTGCTGGATTACCCCAAGCACCGGGCAATTCACACCTATATCAAAGATTTGAATAAGTTTTATCTCAAAGAAAAAGCCCTCTGGCTCGACGACCATAGCTGGAGCGGTTTTGCATGGCTGGAACCCAACAACAGTGAACAAAGTATTCTCATTTTCAAACGCCAGGGAGCCGACGAAAAAGACAGCCTGATCACCATCATCAATTTCTGTCCGCTTTCCTATACGGATTATCAGATTGGTGTTCCCGCCGAAGGGAATTACCGCTTGGCCTTTAATTCCGATGACACCCGCTATGGCGGCAGCGGTTTTAAGATGAAAAAAACCATGAAAGCCCAGGCTAATCCCCTTCATGATCAGGACTATTCGGTTTCTCTGAATATCCCGCCCTCATCGATGATTGTCTTAAAAGCGGTAATTCCCCGGGCCAGTGCTAAACCAAAACCAGCCGATAAAGCACACACTAAAAAATAAAACCATCTTGGTTGAAAGGAATAACCATGAATTCTTCAGAAAGAGAAAAATTAAAAGCCGCCTATAAGGCCACCTTTACCAAAAAAATCGAAGAGGTTTCCGGTAATTGCCTGGCGGAGGCCTCGCTGCTTAAACAATACCAGGCCCTGGCTGAAATGGTAATGGAAAGCATCACCTCGCAATGGGCGAAAACCAACACCCTCTATAACAAAAACGAATCCAAACAGGTCTACTTTTTTTCCATTGAGTTTCTGATCGGACGCCTGATGAGGTCCTACCTCAGTAATTTGGGGGTCGAAGATCTGGTTAAGGAATGCTCGGCCGAAATGGGGCTCGATTATGATGCCATTCTGGAACAGGAGTCCGATCCGGGTTTAGGAAATGGTGGCCTGGGACGATTAATGGCCTGCTATCTGGATTCTTCTTCAGCCATGGGAATGCCCGCCCACGGTAATGGCATCCGTTATAAATACGGACTGTTCGAACAACGCATAATCAATGGCGAACAGATTGAAGTCGCCGATAACTGGCTCAAAAACGGCTATCCCTTTGAAATCCGCAATCCTGATAAGTCAGTGATTGTTAAATACTACGGCCAGATTCATTCCGAAAACATTAATGGCAATCTGACCTTTGTCCACGAAAACTACGAAGCAATCATGGCCGTTCCCTATGATATTCCCATTAAAGGATACCTCAACGAAACCGTTAATTCCCTGCGACTCTGGAGTGCCGAACCGCTGGAAGCTTTTGATCTTCCCTGCTTTAACCAGGGCCATTTCTTAAACGCCGTCCGCCATAAATCGGAGGCCGAAGCGATCAGTCAGATCCTCTATCCCAATGACAATGGCTTTGACGGGAAACTGCTGCGTCTCAAACAGGAGTACTTTTTTGTCTGTGCCGGAATCAAGCGGATTGTCGTTGACTTTAAACGCTCCAACAATAATTCGATGGATGGCTTCAGCGACAAGATTTGCATCCACATCAACGATACCCATCCGGCTTTATGCGGACCCGAACTGATGCGGGTGCTGATGGATGAGGAGGGCCTCGGTTGGGACGACTCCTGGAAAACGACCGTCGCGGCTTTAAGCTTTACCAACCATACGGTGCTGCCAGAAGCGCTGGAAAAATGGCCCGTTGATATGATGAAAGATTTGCTGCCGCGAATTTATATGATTATTGAAGAAATCAACCGCCGCTTTCTGCTGGAGCTGGACAATGGATATCCTCAGGATCAGGAACGCAACCACAGCCTTTCGATTATCCGCGATAACTACGTCCATATGGCCAGTCTGGCGATCGTCTCGAGCCATTCCATCAACGGTGTGGCGGCCCTACACAGCAAAATTCTGCGGGAAGAAACCTTTAACGGCTATTACCAGGTCTTCCCCGACCGATTCCACTCGGTCACCAACGGGGTCTCGCCGCGACGTTTTCTGATGAATAGTAATCCCGAGCTGAAAACGCTGATTAATGAATCGATTGGCTCCGCCTGGGAGCATAACCTGTTCCATCTGAAAAAACTGCTCAACTATATCGGTGATCCGGTTTTTTATGAAAAGTACGATGGCGTCAAACTGTCCAATAAAATTCGCCTGGCCAATTACATCAGCAGCCATAACAATATGACAATCGATCCCAACTCCGTTTTTGATATCCAGGTCAAGCGCATTCACGAGTATAAACGACAACTCTTAAACGCACTCCATGTCCTTTATCTTTATAATCGACTCAAAGAAAACCCCAATCTGGAGATGGCCCCACGTACCTTTATCTTTGCCGGCAAAGCCGCGCCGGGCTATTTCTATGCCAAGGAGGTCATCAAACTGATTACGGCCATTGCTGAGCTGGTCAATAACGATGTGACCCTCCACGATAAGCTAAAGGTGGTGTTTCTGGCCAATTTCAATGTTTCGCTGGCTGAGATCATCTATCCGGCGGCCAATATTTCTGAGCAGATTTCGACCGCCGGCAAAGAAGCCTCCGGTACCGGAAATATGAAATTCATGATGAACGGGGCGATCACCCTGGGCACCATGGATGGGGCCAATATCGAGATTCTTGAAGCGGTTGGGCCCAGCAATATTGTCACCTTTGGCCTGTCGGCCGATGAGGTCAGCCAATATCAGAAATATGGCGGCTATCGCTCCATCGATATTTTCGAGCAGGATCCCCGGATTCAGCAAGTGCTTCATCAGCTAATTGATGGAACCCTGGGCCATGGTCTAAACTTCCAGGCCATCTACGATTCCCTGCTCTTATATAACGACAGCTATTTTGTTTTAAAAGACTTTAATGCCTATACGGATGCCCAAAATCTTGTGGATCATCTTTTCCGTAATCCGACCCTTTGGACCAAGATGTCCATCAGCAACGTCGCCAATTCCGGTATTTTCTCCAGTGATCGTTCGATTGGCGACTATCAGCGGGAAATCTGGAAAATCATTTAAGGAGGTATCACTGTGAATACTGAATGTGTCGCCATGCTCCTGGCGGGAGGCCAGGGCAGCCGTCTGGGCTCGCTGACCTTTAACAACGCCAAACCGGCCGTTTTATTTGGGGGGAAATATCGAATCATTGATTTCCCCCTCAGCAATTGTATGAATTCGGATATTGATGTGGTCGGGGTGCTAACCCAGTACCGCCCTTATATCCTCAATAATTATATTGGTGACGGGTCCGCCTGGGCTCTCGATCAGGTTCAGGGCGGGGTCCACATCCTGCCGCCCTATATGGGCCAGAAAGGGGGGCGCTGGTACTCGGGAACCGCCGATGCCATTTACCAGAACCTCGATTTCATCGACCGCTTCGATCCCGAATATGTGCTGATTCTTTCCGGCGACCATATTTACAAGATGGATTATTCCAAGATGCTGGCCTTTCATAAACGAAAAGAAGCTGACCTGACCATCGCCGTCATGGATGTGCCCTGGGAAGATGCCCACCGTTTCGGGATTGTCAACACCGATGAGGATCATTGCATCAAAGAATTTCAGGAAAAACCGGAGCGCCCCAAAAGCAATAAGGCCTCGATGGGGATTTATATTTTTACCTGGAAAGAATTAAAAAGAGCGCTCCTGAGTGATGCCGGAAACCGCGAATCCGAGCATGACTTTGGCCATAATGTCATTCCCATGCTCCATGAAAGCGGCAAGCGGATTTATGCCTACCCCTACTCCGGCTACTGGCGCGATGTCGGAACGGTTCAAAGCTATTATGATGCCAACATGGATCTTTTGGATTGCGATTGTGACTTCGATCTCAGTGACCGCAACTTTCGCGTCTTTTCCAACAATACCAGTCGTCACCCCCAATTTATTGGCCCCCAGGCCAAGATCAGCAACAGTCTGATTTGTGATGGCTGCATTATTTTTGGTCAGGTCGAAAACTCCATCTTGTCCCATGATGTGGTGATTCACAAAAAAACCAGTCTGAAAAATGTGATTGTTCACACCGGTGCCATCATCGAAGATGGCGCGATTTTAGAAAATTGTATCGTCGGAGCCCGGGCCAGAGTCAAAGGTGATGCCCGATATATTACTGATCCCGCCGACCAAACTCCTGAAATACATGTCATCAATAATTAAAAAGGAGTACACGAAATGAAAAATGTTGCTGGACTTATCTTGAATGTCGATGGCGAGGATGATTCTTTAAAGGATTTTCTTCAACATCGCAGCTTGAGTACCCTGCCTTTCGGCGGACGTTATCGACTAATCGATTTTACCCTTTCTAACATGGTCAATTCCGGTTTATCCCATATCGGGGTCATTGGCTCCCATAAATACAGTTCTCTGGTCGATCATCTCGGCACCGGCAAGGAGTGGTCGCTGAGTCGAAAAACCCAGGATCTTTCGATCCTTTCCGGATCAAACAACTACCATATTGGACGGCTGATCAAGGTTAACCTGCGGAATCTCCTAAATAACCGGGCCTTTCTGGATGCCACTGCGGCCGAACATGTGCTGATTGCCGCCCCCAACCTGGTGACCACCTTTGATTTTCGAAATGCCTATGATATTCATTTGAAAAACAACAGTGATATCACCCTGATTTTTAAAAAAGATGATCCGCTTTATCATCTCAAGGATAATGACCTCTATCTGGAATTTACTAAAAACCGGGTCAGCGGTCTCCATTATAAACGGGAACATACTACCGGCCACTTCTTTACCGAAATGTTTTTTATCAAAAAAACGATTCTGCTGGAATTACTGGATCTCAGTGAACGGACCGGCGACTGGGATTTACTGGATATGATCAAATACAATATCGATACCCTTAGGGTCTTTGGAGCCCAGCATACCGGTTATATCAAACGGGTGAACTGCCTGGAAAACTACATGAAAACCAGCATGGACCTGCTCGAATACGAGATCATGCACGAGCTTTTCCTGGGCAAAAATTCCATCCATACCAAAATAAAAGATAACCACCCGACCCTCTATGATGACCCCGCCCAAATCTCCAATTCGATTGTCGGCAGCGGTTGTATCATTGATGGCACCATCAATCACAGTATTATTTTTCGGGATACCAAAATGAACGTCGGCTCCCACATCGAAAACAGCATTATCATGCAACGCTGTGAAATTGGCCGAAATGTGAATCTCAACTATGTGGTGATGGACAAGGATACAAAAATCAGTGATCACACGACTTTAGTGGGTAAACCCCATGCTCCGATTGTTTTAAAGAAAGGCACGGTAATATAAATGTTAAACATCCTATTTGTTGCATCCGAAGCTTACCCTTTTTCAAAAAGCGGTGGATTAGGCGATGTGCTGGGCGCGCTGCCAAAGTCGTTTCCCGAAGAGGTGGAGGCCCGGGTGATCCTCCCCTATTACAGCACCATTCCCGAAGAATTACGTCGAAAAATAAAACCACTCAAGCATTTTCAGATGTGGATGTCCGACACCCTGCATTATTGCGGCCTGCTAACCGGTGAATATGAAGGGGTCACCTTTTATTTTATCGACAACGAGGCTTTTTTTAAACGTCCCTCTCTTTATGGCTATTATGATGACGGCGAACGCTTCAGTTTTTTTTGTCGGGCCGTGCTGGACTCCCTGCCACTTCTGGATTTCACCCCGGATATCGTCCATTGCAATGACTGGCAGACGGCCGCCGTTGCCTATCTGCTCAAGCATCAGTACCGCCGGGCCTTCCCTGATACCAAGGTGGTTTTTACTATCCATAATATCCGCTATCAGGGCGTTTATGGTTTTCATGACATCAGCCCCTATCTTCATCTGGGCTTTTTGCCCTCGGACCTGGAATTTTACGGAAAAATCAATCTGATGAAAGGCGCGCTGTATGCGGCTGATTTAATCACCACTGTCAGCCCTACCTATGCCGAGGAGCTCAAAGATCCCTATTATGGCGAGGGTCTGGACGGGGTCATCCGTCATCTCGACCATCAGGTCGTGGGCATCCTCAACGGTATTGACGAATCGATTTATGATTCTAAAACTGATCCGGCTTTATTTTTCCCCTATGATACCCCGGAAAAAAAGAAAGCGGATAACAAAAAAGCCTTGCAGGAGTATTTGGACCTGCCGATCCGCAAGGATGTGCCGATGTTCTCGATGATTACCCGGCTTGTTGAGCAAAAAGGACTGGATCTGGTGTCCAATGTCATCCATGAAATTTTACAACAGGATTTACAACTGGTTATTCTGGGAACCGGCGATGCCGTTTATGAAAATCTGTTTCGCAGTATTGCCTATAACTATCCCGACAAAATGGTAACCATTATCGATTTTGACGAAGCGCTGTCCCGAAAAATTTATGCCGCCAGTGATTTCTTCCTGATGCCCTCCAAATTTGAACCCTGTGGCCTTTCTCAAATGATCGCCATGCGTTATGGTGCGGTGCCGATTGTGCGGGAAACCGGTGGACTCAAAGATACCGTCACCTATTTCAACGCGAAAACAAAAAAGGGCAACGGCTTCAGCTTTGCCACCTATAATGCTCATGACATGCTTTTCACCATTCAGCATGCGGTATCGCTTTATCAGCATTCGCCGGCCGCTTTTAAAAAACTGGTAAAAAATGCCTATAACACGCATTTTGACTGGAAACAATCCGCTGATGTTTATCTTTCATACTATAATAAATTAATGGAGTGATAAAATTATGGAATTTCGTCATCATTCGTGGGAACCCGCATTTCGCAGCCCCTTTGGGGCACTGCCAATCGGCAGTGCCGCGACCCTGCGGGTCTATGCCACTGAAATCGAAAAATTAAAACTGCGGACATATTTCAATGATCAGGAAGTGTTACACCCGATGGTCAAATCCCGGGAATCCAACTATTGGGAAATTACCCTCGATATGCCCCTGCTTCCCGGCGTCTTCTGGTATGACTTCAGTTTTTTCTCCCGGGGGCGGGCCTATGCTTACGGCACCCAATACGACCATTTGGGCGGAGAAGGACGGATTTATGAAACCAAACCGCCCTCCTATCAAATTACCGTTTATGACCCCCAAAGGCAGTCCCCGGCCTGGTATTCTCAGGGGATTATGTACCAGATCTTCCCCGACCGGTTTAATCGGGGAACCGATTTTAATCTTGATAACTTCCATAAGGATGCCATCCTTCATCCTAACTGGGTGGATACCCCTCACTATTTCCGTGAAAAGGATGGCAGTATCAATTACTGGGATTTTTTTGGCGGCACGCTCACGGGCATCACTGAAAAACTGGACTATTTACAGAGTTTAAACGTCACGATTCTTTATCTGAATCCGATTTTTAAATCCCGTAGTAACCATCGCTACGACACCGGCGATTATATGAGTATTGATCCGGCCTTAGGCACCCAGGAGAGCTTTGAAAATCTGGCCGCTGAATGTAAAAAGCGGGGCATCTCAATTATTCTGGATGGGGTTTTTAGTCATACCGGTGATGACAGCCTCTATTTCAATCGTTATGGTAATTATCCGGGAGTTGGCGCCTATCAATCACTTGAATCCGATTACTATCCCTGGTACAACTTCACGGATTATCCCAATTCCTATACCTGTTGGTGGGGCGTTGACGTCATGCCGAACACCAATGAAATGCATCCCAATTTTCAGGCCTTTATTTATAAAAATAAAGACAGTGTCATTCGTCACTGGATGAAAGCCGGGGCTTCCGGCTGGCGTCTGGATGTCGCCGATGAATTGCCGGATCCCTTTATCAAAGGTCTCAAAGAGTCGATGATGGAAGAAAACCCTGACAGTATTCTAATTGGTGAAGTCTGGGAAGATGCCTCACGGAAAGTCGCTTACGATGAATTGCGCACCTATTTTTCCGGCTATGAGCTGGATGCCGTGATGAACTACCCCTTCCGGGAAACGTTTATTGACTTTGTTCTTGGCGATAAAAGCTCCCGAACGGCCGCCCGGATTATGATGTCACTTTATGAGCACTACCCACAGGCCCAATTTATGGGCAATATGAATCTGATTGGCAGCCATGATCGCCGGCGAATCCTCAACGTCCTTGGCGAGGCCTATAAATATCTGGGTAACCATAGCCATAAAACCTATCGACTGGATGACACCCAGTATGCGCTGGCGGTAAAACGATTAAAGCTGCTCAGTTTAATCCAGTTTACCTTCCCAGGCGTCCCCTGCCTCTACTACGGCGATGAGGTCGGCGTTCAGGGCTTTGAAGATCCCTATAACCGGCGAACTTATCCCTGGGGCAATGAGGATCAGGATCTGCTTTCCTGGTACCGACTGATTACCAAAATCCGGGCTGAGAATCCAGTTTTTCAGAATGGTTCCTGGAAACCCTATGAAGCCAGCGATGATCTTTTTGTATTTGAACGGCGCAACGACGAATCCCTCTGTTTTTGCCTGTTCAACCGCAATTCCCGGGCCGTTCATCTGTTTAAACACCCTGATTTTACTGGCTGCCGTGGCCTCGATCTGATCTCGGGAGAGTCGGTCTCCTTAAATCCCATCGTCCTTCAGCCGCTCTCTTATGCCATCGTGATGGTCACCCCCAACACCTGTCAATTGCTCTAATGCATCCGCTCAAAAGGATTGCGGTTATCCGCAATCTTTTTTTTGTTTTATTCTGATCATATGGGGTAATAAAGCTAAGATAAGGCCTATGCATAAATAATATCTGGAAAAATAAAAATTTATTGACTCGCTCAGTCGTATCGAAACTTTTTTGAAAGGAAAGCTAATTATGAAATCATTTAAACCACTCGAGGAAATAGAAGCATTTAAAACTGCCTATGTTAAAACAATTGAAGAAGTTTCCGGCGAATGCCTTGCGGAATCATCGGTACTTGACCAATATCAGGCTTTAGCTGAAATCATCATGGATAAAATCGCCTCGCAATGGGCGAAAACGCGATCACAATACGATGAGATTCCCCATAAGCGAGTCTATCTGTTCTCGATTGAATTTCTCATCGGCCGGCTTTTAAAATCCTTTGTCAATAGTCTGGATATGGAAGAAACGGTTAAAATTGCCATGGCTGAATTGGGTCTGAACTATGAAATGATTCTCAGTCAGGAAACCGATCCGGGCCTGGGAAACGGCGGTTTAGGACGGCTAATGGCCTGTTTTTTAGAATCTTCTGCCACCCTGGGCTTCCCTTTTCATGGCAATGGCATCCACTATAAGCATGGTCTTTTTGAACAAAAGATTATCAATGGCGAACAGGTCGAAGTCGCTGATCATTGGCTGCGCCACGGTTATCCCTTTGAGATCAGAAAACCGAATGAAGCGGTCGTTGTAAAATTTTATGGCAATCTTCACGCCGAAAAAGTAAATGGTGTGCTGACCTTTGTCCATCAGGATTACGAACCCATTCTGGCTGTCCCTTACGACATCCCCATCAAAGGATATCATAACAATACCGTCAATTCGCTGCGCTTGTGGAGTGCCGAACCACTCGAAGAATTCGATCTGCCCAGCTTCAATGAGGGGCAATTTCTCGACGCGGTCCGCCGTAAATCCGAAGCCGAAGCGATCACACAGATTTTATATCCCAACGATAATAAATTTGACGGCAAGCAACTGCGGCTGAAACAGGAATACTTTTTCGTCTGTGCCGGCATCAAACGAATGATTACCCGTTTCAAGCGCTACAATAATGATTGTCTCGACGAATTTGCCGACAAAATCAGTATCCATATCAACGATACCCACCCGGCTCTCTGCGGCCCTGAAATGATGCGTATTTTTATGGACGAAGAAGGCTTAAGCTGGGACGATGCCTGGAAGATTACGGTCAATTCCCTGACCTTTACCAACC
>CAZEBY010000029.1:0-31634 GCA_964510565.1 uncultured Lachnospiraceae bacterium
TTGGTATGGTTTTATCAGTTCGGGTTGTTGTCATCAGAGTACTCCTAAAATTTTTAGGCCATGGTTTGCGGGCAGCTGCAGTTAAAAGCTGGTTGAAACCTGAGCGTGCGGCATTTAGTCAAACAAAGGAAGCCTTTAGTTCAGTATATCATATTTTATTTAATTTGTCACGAAACTTACATTTTGCGACAAAATATTTTTCGCTTATTGCGAATTTATGCTGAGCTTTGTTTAGTACATTGTTATGATCTCAGTTATTATCCGGTTTTAAAAATACTTTCCAAACTAATCGTGACGATCCGTTTGTTCATAGCCGCAGCACTTCATTACGGTACGGGCATTGTCGCCAATGGTGATTTCGGCGGTGTTTTTGTCGCAAAATAGATTTTTGTGACAAAATGGTTCACCTGTAGTAGTTGGTGCTGTTGTTTAACAACAACCCGCTTTATCACAGCCGCAACCACAAGCCGCTGGTTTGTCATTTTTCTGCACCATTTTGATAATATCTTCTCTGGTCATGCCTACCCATTCTGCAAAATTGGCATTAGATGGGTAGGTACCTTTCTGTCTGACTTCCCCATCCACAACGGTGATTGGCAAAGCTTCGGTTCCTTCGTTAGCAATGATATCGTTGACTTCTTGATTGGTAACAAAGGCCATCGGATCGCTAGAAAGGTTGTAGCGGATGACGCTTCTCCCCTCGCCCTCGAGTTCATTTAAAAAGGTCGCCACTCGTAAAAGTTCCTGATCGACACCTGGTCCACATACGCCGGTAGAGCAGCACATTGCTGGCTCATAAATTTCTACTTTACTCATTTTTCTTTCTCCATTTCGTTATTTATTTTTTTGTAGCTTTGATTAACATAAATTATCCCTGATAACCGGGTTACGGACAGCGGACAAAATTTCGAACCCATAAACAGTCAGCACAGGAAGGGGTGTTGAAATAACAATCGTATTTGGTGTCTTCCACCAGACTGCAGCCGCTTCTTAAATCACAGTCGATGCAAGAAGGATATTGGTTATTGTAAACCGTATGCCAGAAACTCTGATAGTCTTTTCCTTCAATTATTTCCTTTAGGGATTGTTCTTTGATGTTGCCAAAAGAATGTTTGATCACCCTTTTTTTATCGCCAAAGACATATTCGTCATAACTGTTTGCCAGCCGATAACAGGACATCACTTCCCCCTGGGTGTCAATATAAATATAGCCCTTATCGATAAAGGTACAGCGACGTTCGGTTTTTAATTCCATATCCGGGATATTTATTTTTATATCCCGATAGGTAAATATTTTCTCCAGATAAGCCTTGCCTTCCAGATTTTCATAGCGGTTGTAAAAAATATCGTCGGCATCTTTTTCATTGATCGGCAGCAGATGAGAAAGTGATAAACGGTGAAAACCATAGTGCCGCATCATCTTCATGATGTCAAATAAGGCTTCGGCATTACTTTTTGTCAGTACATAGGCCACCCCAACTTTCGGCGTCGGTGAATGGGTTTGTTTATGATAATTGGATATGGTTTCAAAGGTTTTGATTAGCTGATCCTTGACACCTTGGGTATCTTCGTGATATTGATCAGCTGAAAAATAAACTTCCGTAAATTTTTCGCAAAGTATTTTAGCATTTTCTTCGGTCATGATGCCGTTACTGGTCATCAGCAGTTTATAGCCTTCAAATAACTCGACCGCTTCTTTAAAATGGGGGTAAATCGTTGGTTCCCCGATTCCGCCGAAAAAAACTTCCTCGAGGGTGGCAAATTCTTTGACCTGCTCCCGGATCGACTTGAGCAGTTCCAAATCCATATCCCCTTCAACTGTATCCCAGGTATGCCGAAAACACATCTCACAATTCAGATTACAGCGATTTGTGAGTTCAATATAAATTCGTTTAAGTTCCATACTTGCCTCGCTTCATTCTTGTTCTCCCAAACGACAGATGGTTCAGAAAGATTATCACGACTTACTCTACTTCCCCATCAATTTCGTTTTATGCTTTTAGACGATCAGTGCTGTGATGCTGTGGCAGGTTAATTCACTGTCTCGATACTGACTCAGCTTACTTAATTCAGCCACAAATAAATCTTCTTTACCTAATTCTGTTTCGAAAATTGTTGTCAAAAAAGGGTGTTCGGTGAGAACCAGATCTTTAATTCGGTAATAGGCAAATTTATTTTCACGACGGTTTTCCAAAAACCCGGCATCGTTCATTAAGCGGAGATGTTTGGATAAATTCGATTGAGAAATACCTAATAAATACTCCAGCTCGCAAACACATAACTCCTGCATATAAAGTAAATTCAGAATTCGCAAACGATTGGTATCCGACAATACTTTAAGTATTTCGATGACTGTCATTTTTTCCTCCTTATTATGGTTTTTGGTACTTTAGGGTTAGCCTAAAAATTTACTCACTTGTTTTTGCTGGCATTTTGCGCTTCAGCTCTTTCCGGGGTTTCCCGGTACCACCATTTTTGATCATCAGGATTTCGGCCATAATTGAAAAGCCAACTTCTTCAGGCGACATGTCACAGATATCCAAGCCCACTGGGGTATGCACTTGTTCAAGCAAATCAGCGGCGATCCCCTCTGCTTCCAGCTGTTTGTACATTTCTTTTGTTTTTTGAAAGCTGCCCAGCATCCCGACATAAGCAAAATTCTTTTGCAGTGAGCCTTTAAGGGCCGATTTATCCTGGGTATGGGTTGAGGCACAACAGACGTAATAGGCTCCGTCGCTGATATCTGCTTCAAGAATGGCTTTTTCAAAGTCATCACAAGAAATAAACTGATCAGCCACCGATATCTGATCTTGAATCTGTTCAGGGTGACGGGTATCAAAAAGAATGGTTTCAAAATGAAGCAGTTTGGCCAGCTGAAGCACCGCATGGCCAACGTGACCGGCATTGCAAACGACCAGCTGCAATCGCGGACTGACCACTTCGACAAACAAACTGACATTGAAGGTACAGCCCAGACCAGCCGCCTCATAGGTGGGGATGTGTTCGTAACGTTTAAAAAAGCTTTGCCGTTCTTTAATTGCCTGCATAGCATCGGCTATAGCGTCGCGTTCAAACTGGCCACCACCAATCGTTCCGATGGCGAAGCCGTCTTCCAGCAGCAAGATTTTCTTTCCAATTTTACTTGGGGAGGTTCCCTCCGTTTCCACCACAGTCAGAATGGCATAAGCCTGTCCAGCTTTTTTTGCTTTTAGCTGTTCCTGTAAAATATCCATATGTTTCCTTTCTGAGTTCATTTGCCTCACGCATTATTTTTTCCAGGGAATAACCACATAATTGCCGTTAGTATCTTCGGCGATTCGTTTAATCCATTTTTGTTCGTTATTGGCTCTGGCCCGCAAAAAAGGATCCTTGGTATCGGTGGCCAACAGGCTGGCATTCATCACCCACCATTTGCTCAGAATCCCGGCCCGTTTTAAATCGGCTTCTAACCGGAGCGCCTCAAAAACTGGGGTTGCTTCTGGTAGGGCGACAATAACAACTTCGGTTTCGGCCTGATTTTGTAGACTTGGTAACAGATTAACGACAGAATCGGGAATATCGGCATTGGATCGCTGCATTTCTTTATGATAGCTTTCGGTAGAGTTGAGTAGCAGCAGGGTATGTCCGGTGGGTGCAGTATCGATGACAACCACCCCATCTTCAGCTTTTGCGACCTGTTCCGCAAAGGCTCTGAAAACAGCTATTTCCTGGGTACATGGTGACTCCAGGTCTTCAATGATATAGTCGATGTCATCTTGACTCATGTTAGCTGCTTTGGCTTTGCCAATGACTTCATCCCGATATTTATTGAGTTCTTCGGCTTCATCAATATTACTGACAATGATGTTTTCCCCGCCCATGGTTGCGGCACTGAGATGACCGGCCGGGTCGGTGGTGGTCAGGTAAACCTTTTTGCCCATTTTTGAAAGGCCCAGCGCAATTGCAGCGGCAATGGTTGTTTTGCCGACTCCGCCTTTACCCATGGTGAAGATGACCTTTTTGTTAGAAGCAAACATGTCTTCAACCAGCTGTTCCAAACCGGGCAATTCGCTTAATTCTTGTACTTTATCTGCTTCAATTACATCGTCTTCAGTAAATAAGCGGCGAATGTTTTCGACTCCGGCAACGTTATAGGCCCGTAATGGCAGGGTATAAATATCCAGTGTTTTTAAGCTGTTGGGAATATTTTTGACGGCATCTTTTTGCTTGCCATAGAAAGCGGTGGCAATTTCATCGGATTGGTCAAAGTTTTCCAGGGCCCCATTGATGATCAAGATTTGATTGTCGACCCCAATTTCTTTGAGTTCCTTAGATGCTCTGGCCGCTTCGGCCAGTGGCGATGGTTCGGGACGGGAAACCAGAACCAGGGTTGTCTTGTCGCCATCGGATAAGGTTCGCACGGCTTTTTCATACATTTTCTTTTGTTCGGTCAAACCCGATAACTGCCCCAGGCAGGAAGCGCCGTGGGTACTTTCATCAATAAAGCTATCCCAGGCTGATGGTAGTTGCAGCATTCTGAGGGTGTGTCCGGTGGGTGCAGTATCAAAGATAATATAATCATAGTCTTGACTCATTTTTTCATCGGTGATGAAGCGGGAAAATTCGTTAAAGGCCGCAATCTCAACGGTGCAGGAACCGGCCAGCTGTTCTTCCATGCTGGCTATGGCCACATCGGGTAGTTTTCCCCGATAAGGGCCAACGACCGATTCCTTATACTCTTCAGCGGCCTGGATCGGATCCAGGTTGGCAACCATGAGATTGGGGAGATTCTTAATCGGTACGCCTTGACCGGTTAATTCGGTTTCAAAAACATCCTGTAAATTTGACGCCGGATCGGTGCTGACGAGAAATACACGCTTGCCCTGATCAGCAAGACTCACTGCCGTGGCACAAGCTGTGGAGGTTTTGCCGACGCCGCCTTTGCCGGTATAAAATAAATATTTAGTTAAGCTAACCTGATCGGGTGAAAAATTCTTATACATGATAATCCTTCTTTCTTATATGAATAAGTTTTCATATGTCTAATTAATCATATGATAGATCATTCATATAACTAAGTCAAGCGTTTTTTGCTCATCTTAAATTTCTTTAAAATTATCACAAACGCATCTTAACTTTATTAATTGATTTTCCATGAACATCATGAAGGGCTTCCATGATCGCTTCGGACAGGGTCGGGTGCGGATGAATCACCTCCCCAAGAGCTTCAGCCGTTAAGCCAAGGTGGACGGCCATCGTCAATTCGGCCAACAGCTCGGTGGCCTCTGGTCCGATAATCGAGGCACCAATGATGACATCCTCCTGATTGACAATAATTTTAACCTGGCCCTGGATTTTCCCGATGATCTGGGCTTTACCCAGTGATCGGAAATCAAAACTACCGGTTTTATACTTAATCCCCTTAATCTGCGCTTCTTTTTCGGTTAACCCGACTGCCGCAACCTGGGGGTCGGTATAAACACATCGGGGGATCGCTTTATGGGCGCCAGATTTATTGTGTCCCAGCATATTTTCAGCGGCGACAATCCCCTCTTTCGAGGCGACATGGGCCAAATATGGGGTGTTAATCAAATCCCCGACGGCATAAATTCCAGGAACACTGGTTTCCAGGAGATCATTAACTTCAATATGCCCCCTGGAATCAACAGCGATTCCTAAGGCTTCCAGATTCAGACCACTTGCAAAGCTGGCTCGGCCAATGGCAAGCAACATCATTTCGGCCGCTAAGGTTTTGCCGTCTGCCAATGTCACCACGACTTCAGTGTCCGAAACCGCCACAGCGGTCACACTGTTGGCGGTGATGACTTTTATTTTTTCCCGTTTGAATTGCCGCAAAAGTTGTTTGGCTACATCCTCATTCTCGGAGGGCAGAATCTGTGGAGCCATTTCGACAATCGTGATCTGTGTCCCCATCCGACTAAAAAATTGCCCCAGTTCACAGCCAATCACGCCGCCGCCAACAACAATCATCGATTTGGGCGGCTGTTGCAGTGACAGGGCTTCGGTGCTGGTAATCACGCGCACACCATCATACTGAAATAATTCCGGACAGATCGGGACGGACCCGGTGGCCAGTAGGATTTTATCACTGACCAGGGTTTCAATCCCGCCATCGTTTAACTCGACGCTGACGGTATGGGCATCGATCAGTCGGCCAGTACCACGCACCAGCGTAACCCCATTTGCTTCAAAAAGAAACTCAATACCCTTAACCAAACCGGATACCAACTTGTCTTTGCGTTCGATTACCTGATTTAGATCGGCAAAAGTATGCTCATTGAATACCCCGAATTTCTCAGCTTCCAACGAGGTTGTCAAAACATCGGCCGAAGCCAGTAAGGCCTTGGTTGGAATACAGCCCACATTGAGGCAGGTTCCCCCGACCCTGTTTTTCTCGACAACGGTCACTTCTGCCCCTAACTTTGCGGCCATAATGGCGGCTTCATAGCCGCCGGGGCCAGCACCAATAATTGTAATTTTCATGGTCTCTCCTTGTATTTGTCTGAACTATTTCTGTAACGATAATAAAGCCAGTGCCGTCATAAAATTACGGTTACTGATATGATCTATTTTTCTCCCAATTATGTCAACTGTTAATTTCTTGCCTTGTTTTTAAGTAAAATCATGGAAATACGATTTTAATCAACCCAAATTCTACCTGTTAAATTTATTGACGAATTTATTTTTAGCGCTTATGATAAAAGAGATAACTAAGGATATTATTAAATGATTATAGAAGGAGACATATATGGATATTTATCTGGATAATGCGGCCACCACCTTTCCCAAGCCGCAGGCCGTTCCTGATGCGATTTATGATTATCTTGTCAATAATGGCGGGACTTCTGGACGCGGCTCCTACGAAAAGGCGATTCTGGCCGATGGCCTGGTTTATCAGACCAGAAAAAGTCTGGCCAAATTGTTCAACCACAACGACCCCAAAACAGTGGTGTTTACTTCTTCCGTTACGGAATCGTTAAATCTGGCCCTCCAGGGTATTTTAAAGCCTGGCGATCATGTCGTCACCAGCGCGCTGGAGCATAACGCTGTCTGGCGATGTCTGAAAACCCTGGAACGGGATCGGGGCATTACGATTTCAGTGGTTCCGGCCACGGCTCAGGGCGAAACGGCAATCCAGGATGTGGAAGCGGCGATCACGCCGGAAACCCGGATGATTGTTTTTACCCATGCTTCCAATGTACTGGGAACCATTCAACCGATTGGCGAGATCGGCGCCTTAGCCCGCAAGCAGAACCTGCTTTTTCTGGTTGATGCCGCCCAGACGGCGGGGGTGATTCCCATTGATGTCCAGGCTCAGAACATTGATCTATTGGCCTTTACCGGCCATAAAAGCCTGTTGGGACCAATGGGTACCGGCGGCCTGGTTGTCAATTGCGAGGCTGAAATTCATCCCCTTATCTCCGGTGGGACCGGCGGAGATTCAGCCTATGAATACCAGCCGGATTATTATCCCAACCATTTGGAAGCCGGTACCATGAATGTCAGCGGCATCATCGGTCTAGGGGCTGCGCTTTCGTTTCTGGAGGCTGAAGGCCTGGCGACAATCCGTCATAAAGAGGATGCTCTGATGAACTATGCCCTGGGCGCCTTAAGTACGGTGCCAGGAATCGAAATTTATGGCCCGCAAGATTCTTCCAGGAGCGTTGGCGTTATTCCGTTTAATATAAAAGGTCACGTTCCCGAAGAAATCGCCTTTTTTCTGGATCAGGAATGTCAGGTGATGATCCGCGCTGGCTTGCATTGCGCCCCCAGTGCCCATCGTTTGATTGGGACGGTGACCCGGGGCAGCTGTCGCATTGGGATTGGCTATTTCAATGAACCGGCGCATATCGATGCCCTGGTTAATGGCTTGAAATCATATTTAAAGGAGAATAACTAATGTACCTCGAAACCATCAGTCTTATTTACATCAAACCCTGCACCACCGGGGGCGGTCGGATTAAATTTCGGGCGAAGCTCAGCAATCCGGTTCCTGACGTCATGCCCTATCTCAATACGGTGATTAAGACCGGCCTTTATATTCCCTCAGCTCATACTTTTACCTATAAGATCGGCAGTCATATCATCAATATCCACGATCGCAATCTTACCTGTACCCAATTAACCAATGAAGCCCAGTGTTATGAAATGATCGATCATATTTATAATCTTATCAATGAGACTTGGGCAAACAAAGATAATATCGAACCCAATGAAGAAACCCGGGAGCGCCCCAGTGCGATACAGCTTTATAAATTGTTGCCCAAGAAAATTGGCTGTAAGGTATGTGGCCAGGGTTCCTGCATGGCCTTTGCCTCCAAACTGATATTAGGCAGCTGTCGGCTGAACCAGTGTACCCTGATGAAAGAAGAGGAGTATGCCCCCAATTATTTAAGCCTGGAAGCCCATCTGCAGCTGCTAGGTTATGAAACTGACTGAGTCCCGTTCATCCAAAATAATTGCTGTAATCCAAAAGCCAGATCGACATTGAAATTGATCTGGCTTTTGTTATGATTATTTTATGTTTAATTGTTTTGTAAAAATTTCGTCAAAGATCTGACAGGTTTTTTCTGCAGTTTTATTTACATAGTCCCGGTGTTCATCGGTAATGTTACGCGTTGACAAGGGTTTTTCAAGGGCTTTGGCGTCGCCAATGATTTCAGCCACATCGACACTGCCGGCTACTTGATTGCTGTATTTTTCAATCGCCCGTTTGGCACAGCATTTGGAGCAGCCATCGACGGCAATGGTTGGATATTTTTCGGCAAATTCCCGTTCCCCGCCGTCACCGGCAATAAATAACGGTAGACACAGGGTTGATACCATTCCGGGTTTGAGTTCTTCCATCATTTTTCGCACCGCCAGCCGGGAAATTGTTCCGCCCAGGCACTCTTCACCGCTGCATGAAATAACGCCAATTCTGTTTATTTCCATATCAGTTCACCCCGCCTTTTATTTCGTTAACTTCTTTTTCGATGATTTCTGCCAATTCTTCAGCATATTTCCAACCATCTTCCGTTAGCGCAGTTGCGGTCCCGTGTTCTTCGCCGCGATGGGATTTCATAAAATCCGGCACCTTATGACTTTTAACGACAACGCCTCCGGTTTCTTCGACACTTTTCTTAGCGCAGTATTTGGCACAGCCATCCATGGTAATGCAGGTTTTACCTTTAATCTTGGCCACGACCTCATCATCACCAGTAACCACATGAGCCAGGCAAAGGGTTTCGGTGTCGTTCGGACACTTTTCCTCTGTTACCATTAACACGGATTCCCTTGCCAACAGACCAAATACTTTGCCAATCCCGCTACAGGGGATTACTTTTATTTTAGACATCGATTTCTGCTACCTTTCGTTGTAAAAATTCAAAATAGGCTGGGCAATCATGAAGTAGATCCTGATCTTCGGAAAAATCACTTAAGTTTACTTCCACCAGCCAGCCCTTTTCGTAGGGGCTTTCATTTACCTGTTCCGGAGCTTCATTCAGACTGGTATTGACAGCCACCACGGTGCCAGAAACCGGTGAAATAATTTCGAATACCGCTTTGCTGGACTCGATGCTGCCTAAATCGTCAAACTGTTCGAATGTGTCACCGATTTCCGGCGGGTCAACATAGAGAATATCGGACAAATTTTGTTGCACATAATCGCTGACCCCCACCCGGGCCATCTTCCCGGATACCGTCACCCAACAATCGTTTTCGTTAAAGAAATAATTGCTTTTAGGTACCTTAAAAATAAATTTACCATGGGAAAAGCTATTATACTCGACCGCTTCCGGTTCAATAAACTCCGACTCAGCCTGATCCGCGGCACTACTATTTATTTTTGCCAAAACAGCTTGGACAACCGCCCGGGTGTCTTCATTTTCCAGGATTTCGACCCCCAGCTTGATATCCTGGGCTTTGGCAACCTCACTAACATTGACTTTATCCTTAATGGCCAGTTCCAGATCGCCAGCCAGTTTGCTGGCACAGCGGGTATTGCAGCCATCGATGACGGTTAAATCGCCAGCGGCCAGGGCTTTTTCGTAGCGGTTCTGGTTCTGATTTAATAAAACCGGACAGATCAGCGCTGCTTCTTCTGACTGGGCCAGCTCCAGGGCCACCCGCCGGGACAGATCCCCGGCGCATTTATCCAGACCGTTACAGGGCAACACACAAATTGACTCACTCATTGGCTTCAGCCTCTTTTTCTGCCTTACGGATGGCTTTAATCATCTTGGTGGTCTCGGTTTTATCCGGAAAGGTAATGGCATCCGGTCCGCAGGTTTTGGCGCATGCCCGGCAGAAAACCACACAGTTATTGGGGTTTTTGACCTTCAACTTGGGTTTGGCATTTTCATCGACTTCAAAAACCTGGTGAGGGCAAAATTCCACACAGTCCATACAATCGTTGCATTTTGAAAAATCAATCCGGGGAGACCAGTCAATCCGATCCCGTTCGACACCCATAAAAGTTGATTCACTCATAACTACACCTCATATCCCATTTCTTCCAGTTTATTTTCCACCACTTCAAAGGCTTTTTCGTTGGTCATATCGCGGATGTCGAGCATCACGGCATCTTCTTCAATATTAAGACCGGCTTCTTTAAAGGCATCCTTAAACATTTTGCGTTGCATATTAGGGGCACAGGCGCCGATAATTACTTTTCGATGGGACTTTAAAAAATCAGCCAGAAAACGATCGCCATCTTCCTCGCACAGTTGCGGATGAATAAAGGCGTATTCCACCGGTAACTCGACCCGTACCTGGTTGATAAAATCCCAAATATCCATGGCCTGAAAGCCGGGACATTTTCCGGTGCAGACACACATAATAAAACCTGGTAATTCCTGACTCATATCTTCTACCTCGTTTATAATATAATTAAATGCTTATAGATGAGTTCATTATACGCCTCTCAGTTATGGGTGTCAAGGGCAATCGATTATGTTTGCATTAAAAAAATTTAACATAACCAATCTCGCTGGCATCCTTTAATTATGTTATGCTGATAGACAAATCTTTGTGCAAGGAGTCAGAAATATGATTAAAGTACTATTTGTCTGTGTCCATAATTCCTGCCGTAGTCAGATGGCGGAAGCTCTGGGCAAAATATTTGCCAGTGATGTCTTTGAAAGTTATTCGGCTGGCACTGAGACGAAACCGCAAATCAATCAGGATGCTGTCCGATTGATTAAAGAACGCTATGGCATCGATATGGAAGCGACCCAGTATTCAAAGCTGTTGACTGATCTGCCGCCGATTGATATTGTTATCAAAATGGGCTGCAATGTGGTCTGCCCCTACCTGCCCAGTCGCTATACTGAAGACTGGGGCCTGGATGATCCGACCGGAAAAAGTGACGCGGAATTTCTGGAGGTTATCAATCAAATTGAGGAAAAGGTTAAAACCCTAGCTGATCGCATCCGCAATAAAGCCCTTGGTATTTAAAGTCCTGAACTGACTAACCCCTTTCTCAATAAAAAAAGTGCTGTCAGCACTTTTTTAATCTCTGATTAGCAGCTGGCGATCCAGCCTTCTTTGAGGGAGCAGGTAAAGCAGTGGGGAAAAATCATTTTGCCGATTTTGGCCATTTGTCGGGCGTCTTCACGATGGGCTCCATCGGCCTTATTGATTAACAGAATGCGATCAACTGTCGGATCAAAGTGGGGATCAAGCTTCGTACGACTAAAGGTTTCAAGGGCCCGTTTTAAGACTACTTCGTCAAAAACCGATTCCGGTCCGTCAAACAGCTGGGCGCGATGAAAAAGGGTTTCATCGATCGGCTGCATAAAGGTTTCGGCACCAATTACGTGAATAATTTTTGTGGTCAGTGGCGGAATGGCCGGTTCATAGTCGGCATAGAATTTATAGGGACGTCGATTGGAGCCGTCCCCTTCGTTAATGATCACCAGTGGGGACAATGCCTGATGTAACCTGCGCAGATGGGCATCATCAAATCCGGCGATCTTCTGCTGGGCGACGGTTTCCCGGCCGATGACCCATTCTTTTGTTGGGTCTTTTTTTATTGCGGCAATAATGGTATCGATATCCGGATCAATCAGCACCTGCTCCGGGTTTACATCGGCAACACAGATTTTAGCGGTGGTGGTGATCACATGGGCCTGGCCTGCGGCAGTGAGTTCCCGGCCCAGGGCAAACATCAGCGAGGTCTTGCCGCCGCCACCAGTAATGGTAATGATATCGGTATTATTTATTGCAAAAGCATCAATCAGTTTCACGGCTAGTCTCCTTTTTTCGGGTGAGCGAATCGGTCATTGCGAAAGTGCGGTGAGCTTGGGGTTCAGTTTCGCAAACTGTCGCCTTATCGTATTCGATAAGGCACTTGAGTAAGCGTCCTGGTTACTCAGTTCGTTCCCGGATAAACAGACGGATCGGGGTGCCGAAGAAATCAAAGGTTTCGCGGATCTTGTTTTCCAGATAACGCTGGTAGGAAAAATGTACTAGGGTCATGTCATTGACAAAGACCACAAAGGTTGGTGGATTGATGGCCACCTGGGAGGCATAATAAAGCTTTAAACGGCGGCCATGTTTGGAGGGTGGTTGTTTCATCATCACAAATTCGGCCAGGGCTTCGTTGACCTTTCCGGTGGTAATCCGTTTGGCGCTTTGGGCTTTGACAAATTCAATCGTTTCAAAGATTTTTCCGAGCCGTTGCCCGGTTTTGGCGGAGATGAAAATGATCGGTGCATAGTCCATAAAGGACAGGGCATCGCGGATGTCCCCTTCCATCTTTTTCATGGTTTTATTGTCTTTTTCGACCGCATCCCATTTATTGACGATAATAATCGAAGGTTTGGCGCGATTATGGGCAATCCCGGCAATTTTGGCATCCTGCTCGGTGACGCCCTGGGAGCCATCAATCAGAATCAGGACGATCTGACTGCGTTCGACCGCGGCAATCGCGCGGACGATGCTGTAGCGTTCGATGTCTTCGTAGATTTTTTTCTTGCGCCGCAAACCGGCGGTATCAATCAGGACGTAATCTTCGCCATCATAACGGACACTGGTATCGACGGCATCGCGAGTGGTTCCCGGGATATCGCTGACAATTAGCCGCTCTTCACCGAGTACCTTGTTGATCAGAGTAGACTTGCCGACGTTGGGCTTACCGATGACCGCCACCCGCAGGCGCTCATCTTCGACTTCGTCTTCGTCATAATAGCGTTTGACGTGGCTGATGATCTCATCGAGAAGATCTCCGAGCCCAAGCCCCTGTTCGGCGGAAATCGCCAGCGGTTCGCCGATGCCGAGGTTATAAAATTCAAAAACGTTATTTTCCAGACTCTGACTGTCGACTTTGTTAACGGCCAACAGCACATCTTTGTCGTGTTTACGGATCATACTGGCAACTTCCATATCGGAGGCAGTCATCCCTTCCCGACCGTCAACCAGCAGGACAATCAGGTCGGCCATGTCAATGGCCACCTCGGCCTGGATTCGCATCTGCAGGAGGATATCATCCTTGGTATGGGGTTCGATTCCGCCAGTATCAATCAGGGTAAAATGGTGGTTTTGCCACTCAGCGTCGGCAATGATCCGGTCTCGGGTCACCCCGGGGGTATCTTCAACGATGGCGATTCGTTCGCCGACTAATTTATTAAACAGGGTTGACTTGCCCACATTGGGACGGCCAACCACTGCTACGATGGGTTTTGGCATGTTATTTCCTCACTTTTATATAATCATTTTTATTCGTATTTTAATGCGCTAATATTCTCGTTAGCAGGGCCTCACCCTGAACCGGGATCCCTTCGATGGCCACATTCAGGGCTTCACTGAGGTTTTCCAGGGACCAGTCATCGAGTAAGGTATGGGTGCCGCTACGCAGGGCGTTTTCCGGCAGCAGCAGCAGATCACAGGGATTTTGCGTCAGCCGGGGTTGTAGTTGAGCCAGGATGTCGGTGCCGGTCAGCAGGCCGGAGACAGTAATGGCTTCGCCAAAGAAATGGTTGATAATCGGGAAAACCTCGAGTGTAAGCCCGGGCATGGCGGTAGTGATGACGGTCGTCAGGTCTTTTAGATAATCTGCTGCCGCCGTTCCGGTGATCAGTCCGATTTTTTTAGGGCGCTCAAAAGGCTCCTTGGTTTCTAAATCAGTGAGTGCATCGGTCAGCGAGGCTTTAAAATCGGTCATCATCCCGACTCCATTTTCAATTTGGGGAAAACCGTAATAATAATCACTGTCGGGAATTGGCTGCTGGGCCAGCAGGTAAAACTCATCACTGGGATAGACAAAGCCATCGCCATATTTTTCCTGCATTTGCTGATGAACACTGTTGATGATTAGTAGGGTTTGGCGAGCCTCCTCGGGGGTAAACAGCCGCAGCTTTTCAAGGCCCTGACGATGGTCAGACAACCCCACCGGTACCACCGAGACCGACTGCAGCACCGGATAAAAGCGTTTTAAATCGGCAAGCGTTTTTTCCAGCTCGGCGCCGTCATTATAATCCGGTACCAGCACGATCTGACCGTTCATCTGGATGCCATTTTCGGAGAAGGTTTCCAGATAGGACATTACTTCACCGGCAAAACGGTTTTTTAGCATGCGGATCCGTAATTCGGGATTGGTGGTATGAATCGACAGGTTCATCGGCATGATCCGGTAGCGGATGATCCGGTTCAGCTCAGCCGGGGTCAGATTGGTCATCGTGATATAATTACCGGTCAAGAAGGACAGCCGCTCATCGTCATCTTTAATATAGAGGCTTTCCCGCATCCCCTTTGGCAGCTGATCAATAAAGCAAAAAACACAGTTGTTTTTGCAAGTTTTGGTGCCAAGCATTGCTTCGGGAAACTCGACCCCCAAGTCTTCCTCATATTCTTTTTCAATATCGAGTACCCAGATTTCGCCATCGGGCTTTTCAATTTCCACTTCCAGGATGTCATCAGCAATCAGATAGCGATAATCAAGGATGTCGGTGACCGGCATGCCATTGATCGACAGCAGGACATCCCCTGCCGCCACTTCCATTTCACTAAAAATACTATCTTCCTGGACTGCGTGTATGATAAATTTTTTCAACATCTCACTCTGTTTCTTTACAATTTAAAAACTGCCAGCAAAACCAGCCGGCAGTTCTCCTTTTCTATTATATAATACTTTTAATGAAAAAAAAACCATTTTAAGCATTTTTCCCAATAAAAGCGCGATTGTTTAGGGATTACTTGCCAATTGGACAGGCCACCATACAGAGGCCGCAAACAGCGCCCCGGCCGACATGCTGATAGGCCTCTTTCATCTGCTGACTGCAGGCAAAGGCATCATAAAGCTGGTTGCGCGGCATCCCCAGGGTCCACAGTTGTCCTTCAATGGCTTGGGCCGGACAGGCGCTGACGCAGGCCCGGCAGCTGCCGCAACGACTTTCTGTTACCGGCTTGCCCACAATCAGCGGCGCATTGGTCAGCACCGTCGCCAGCCGCACCCGCGGACCGTAGCTTGGATGAATAAACAGGGCACTGCGACCGATCCAGCCCAGCCCCGCCAGCACCGCGGCGGTTTTGTGCTGGAAGGCGCCGGTGAAAGCATCATCGGGATCGGCCACCGACTGCGAGGCCGGAATTGCCACACTGGAATAACCCTCGGCTTCCAGTGCCAACAAAATTCGCAGACTGATATCATCAAGCAGGCGGTTAACACTGCGGTAATGACTGAAATAGGTCTGGGTCGGTTCCGTCCCGATCTGATTTAAAATGCCGTCGGACAGTTTGACCAAAATGGTGATGCCTCGCTTAAAGCCCATCCGTTTTTGTTCTGGCAGCACTGTCAAATCCGAAAAAGCGATCCCAGTGGCACCTAAAGTTTTTCCTAACTTATTAATGGTAATATTCAAATCAATAGGGTGGTTGCAGCTGACTTCTTTTTTCATTTTCTCCTCTTTTTTACATCGAAATAGGGAAATTCGCCCATTGATGTGTTACAATAGCATTAGCAATATAAAGGTGGTGATAATATGCTCTTTAATTCTTCCCAGCAGGCTGAAGATAAACTAATCATACTCTATGTCTTGAAAAAAATCAAAACTTCTTTAACCCGGGAGCAGATTGCCCTGATCATTATCGAAAATTTGCAGATCGGTTATTTTGATATTCAATTATACATTGATGATTTGATCAAAGATGAATTTCTGACGATCCTGAATTATGACGGCAAATCGGTTCTGAGCTTATCGATGATGGGCAAGGAAACTCTCGAGGTTTTTCAGAATAAGATTCCCGTTTATATCACCGAGATGATCGACCTTTACTTAAAGGAAAACCGGGCCAAGATTTTTAAAGAAGTGAAAATTAGCGCCAATTACCATAAATTAGGGGAAACCGATTATCTGGTCGAGCTGAAACTTCAGGAGAACAACATGGTCTTAATGGAAATCTCTTTAAATGCTCCGACCCTGAAGCTGGCCCTGGATATCTGCAACCGCTGGAAAGAGAATACTCAGGAGCTTTATTCATCGGTGCTGAAAGTCTTGACGTGATTATTTCCCCCTGTCTTCTAAGCGAAAAAATCTCCCGGATGAATTACCGGGAGATTTTTTATGCGGGTGTTTATAATAATCTCAATATTTCTGAACAAATGGCGTGCTCGTTGGACCTGGTGCGGGAGAACCTTTTGGCAATATTAAAATTCGAATCCCTTCCAGACGATAGCCAAACCCGGCAGTTCCCGAACTTTGACCATTTCTGGCCCAGTCGAGCCAGCCGAAATTCTGGGCGTGAACCTGATAATAAACATCGTAGTCATAAGCGACTGAGTCCGGGAGCAGAATCCGAATCGCTTCCAGACGTAAGCCGAGTCCCGATGTTCCGCTAACCGCCTTGTTATTTTTCCAGTCCTGCCAGCCAATATTCTGAACATGGGTCTGATAATACATATTGACTTCTTCTTGATTGACTGGGTCCCAGCCCACCATCTGAATCGCTTCCAGTCGATAGGACAGCCCGGTGGTGCCACTTAATTGACCGTTTCCTTTCTGCTCCTGCCAGCCGATGTTCTGGACATGGGTGCGATAATAGCATTCGAGGTTAGAAACCGTCGCCTGTTCGATGACGTAATTTTCAATGCTTAGTGTATGGGTCGCATAATTAGCATCTCTAAACTTCACGTAAAGATTATAGGTTCCTGCTTCGGGCGGAGTGAAGGTTGCTGAATTAACGCTTGAATAGTCCCGGATCAAAATCGTTGCACCATTTAATGTATAGTAGAATTGATATTCAAAGGGAGCCACTCCAAAATCACCGCCAACTGCGGTCAGAATAATATCGGTTCCGACTTTCTGGGGTGATGGTAAATCGGTGGTAAAACCGCCGGAAATACTTCTAAATGGAATATTATGCTGTTGGGCGTAGGACTCGGCATATGAGCCGATGATTCCGTAAATGGTCAGATTGCTGCAATCCTTGAAGGTTGTATCGCCGATCGATGTGACCGTATCGAGCACCGTAATCTTCGACAGGTTAGTACAGCCTTCAAAGGCGTAGTCTCCAATTGCCGTCACACTCTTTGGCAGACTCATTTGTGTCAACGATGAGCAGTGATAGAAGGCACCATTTCCAATTGTCGTGACACTGCTTGGAATATTGATCGTATTTAGAGCGCTGCAGCCCCAAAATGCGCCAGTCCCGAGATTAGTTACCGTCCCCGGGATGACAATGCTAGCAAGCGATTCGCAGCCATTAAAAACATAGTCACCAATTTCTGAAATCCCGTTCCCCAGCGTAACATTGTGAAGACTTGAGCAATTATAGAACGTCGCTTCGCCCAGATCCTGGACACTGTCAGGAATGGTAATACTAGGTAAAGACGAACAGTTTTCAAAGGCGCTGTTGCCAATCGCCGTTAGCGTTGAAGGCAGATTGATGCTCGTCAGCGCCACACAGTCTTTACAAAAGTCATAACCGATTGAGGGCACATAATTTCCCAGAGTGATCGACTTCAGGGCCGAACAGCCCGAAAACACACCATTACCCAGATGGATGACACTGTCAGCAATCGTCATGGTTTCACAAAATTTATTATCCTTTAATGCATTATCGTCAACGCCCAGGATGGGCTGATTCAGCAGTTTATTCAGCCATTCAACGTCATTGCCCGTATTTGACGGAATTGTCTGGTTTGGTAAAATACCCAGACGATAGCGGTTAACATATACACCGCCTTCAACCTGTCGATAATAAAACTCAGGACCAAATGTTTCATGACCAATCGGATTGGGATCGTTAGGATCATCATCTATCGGTTCAATGACCTCTGCCGTCTGAATCGCATCTTGCGGCAAGGCTAAAGAAAATAATTCGTCCATGTTTGTCTGCTCAATAGTTTCTGTTGCACCAGGAGTGTTGTTGTTTACAATAGCAGCGAAAGCACTCCCTGAAAATGAAAACATGATCATCCAGATCGCTATCACTAATGATATTTTACGCCTCATTGTATTCCTCTCTCTCTCCAACTACTAAAATAGTCTGAAAAACTATAAAAAACCACTGCAAAAATCAGTTGCCCGTCCTGACTAGGGTTTGTTTTTATTCACCTCTCTTTTGCAATCATAATCCGGGTTATATGACCATTCGTTTTTTTGTTGTTTTTATAATACCCGTTTTTTCTAAATTCAAACATCCCGACAGCGCATTAAATCTGGATCCATCCTTATTTTATGTTAACGCACATCACTCTGTTAATGTAATAACTTCCAGGGTATGATTACTAAAAAAGTGAATAAAGGCAGGTAAGTTATGAAAAACAAATCGATCGCTCTCAATAAAAAAAACAGAGGTCTCGTACTAATAACTGGCTGTGACTCAGGCGTCGGCAAAAGCCTGGTGACGGTGCTATTGCAAATGGGTTACACGGTGATCCTATCCTATCTCGAAAATAACGCTTTTGTAAATGAACCCGGAGTCTATTCAAAGCAAATGGATTTGCGTAAACCGGATTCAACAAAGGATTTTTGTCTCTTTGTTAAAGAGGTTTGTAATCAGGAGAAAAAACTGGAAGCCATCATTCTCAATGCCGGAGTAGCCCTGGGTGGACCGATTGAGAATCTGCCGATGGAAATCTTTCGGGAATCTTTTGAAATCAATTTTTTCGGGGCGGTGGAAATTGTCCAGACCCTGATACCCGAACTGATTCGTGATCAGGGAAAAATTATCATTCATGGGTCGATGGCCGGACGCGTTGCCCTTCCCTATCTCTCCCCGTATGTCGCCACCAAATTTGCCTTGGAAGGATTTTGCGATTCTCTGCGCAGAGAAATGAAACCCTTTGGGGTTAAAACCATTCTGCTGGAATCTGCTGCGATTGCCACCCCGATCTGGAACAAAGCAAAAAACCAGGATATTTCTTTTGTCGATAACAAATACCTTCCAAGTCTGTACCGGTTCCGGGATACCTTCATTGAAGGCGGTAACAATGGTATGGACGCTGAGATGGCAGCTCTTAAAATTGCTGGTATTCTTTCTGAAAAGAGACCAAAGTCGCGCTACATCATTGCCAAAAATCCGCTGGGCTCGCAGCTGCTTAAGCATATTCCTAATTTTGTTCTTGATCAGGCGATGCTAAGAATGCTCGGAATGATCAATCAGAAGACAACCATCGCAGGATCCAGCAAAAACTGATATATAGGTATCAGGTATCCTTGAATTGTAGCCGTGCGGTTATAAAATACGGTCTGGTGATTTGAATTTAATTGTCGCGACTGACTAAAAATATAACTAAACAGTAGCGAAAGCGTAATCGCCGGCTGATACACCCGCCACAGCTTGAGCAACAACTTTTGCATGCCCAGCCGCAACGGATAATCAAGCGCTGAAAATGGTTCATCCATCAACAGCAGGCCGATTAACAGTAATACGGTTAAATAGGTTATTTCTTTCATTGCTTTTGCTTCTTTCTCTGTTTTTAATTGTTCTGAATCGGCTTACAGTAATAGCCTGCCGTTTCAAACCAGCTGCGAGCCGTTTTTATATCAAAGCCCTGCCATTCTGCAACCGCAAAACCATCGCTTCGTGGCACTGCCTCACATCTACGACCACCATATTGGCACCCCAGTCCATCGCCAATTTTGAGGGCGGATGGACACAGATATCTGGAGCCCGATAACCGGCACCCGGGCCATGTCGCCGGTCAGGGCCACCTTCTGATCCAGCGCCAGCAGAATATCTGACAACCAGCACTTTTTATCTTTTTCAATTTCTGTTATAATTCAACAAACAATTGTGTATTCTTTCGCTGCTGGGGGTTGAATTTCAAAAGCAATGGGCGAAACGTGTCGCAAAATAAATTAGCATAAGGGAGAAATTATATGAACATATTAAAGACCGGTCGACTACTGCCCCTCTGGGAGAATGATGCTGCTCATGAAGCCCGCCGGATCGTCATCATCAGTGATCTCCACCTGGGGATTGATGACCGCTTTTCTGAAACAACCAAAAATAAAGCGGCGCTGGCGTCCTTTCTGGGGCAATTAAACAGCAGTGCGATTGATGAACTGGTAATTGCGGGTGATCTCTTTGATCAATGGTTTGTTCCGGTGAGCTATACCGGCCCCACCGAACTGAAGGCCTACTTTAAAAAAGTTGCCGAAAATAATGCCGAGATCGTTGCGGCCCTCGAAACGCTGATCAAAAGCGGTATCACGGTTACCTACGTTCCCGGAAATCACGACCTGCTGCTAACTGGTGACATTCTCGCTGAACTGATCCCCGGAATTAAACAGGCCCGGGATGTCGCCGGTCTGGGTACCTACCGAACCGGCGCCCGTTCGGAAATTGTCATTGAGCATGGCCACCGCTATAACACCTTCTGCGCCCCGGATACCCTTTCCAATAAAGATTTTACCGGTGATTATCCGGCCATGCTGCCACCGGGCTATTTCTTTACCCGGGTCGCCGCCACCGCGGTTGTCGAAGGCAAGTCGGCTCCCCAACTGGAGCTGCCACCGATACCGCCGCCAACGGCTGCCAATCTTGATCAACTGGGGGCTTATCTTTATTACCAGACCTGGGTCGAGACCATCAAAACCTTTCCAATCAGCGCCGGTTTTACCGATCCGGTCATCACCCCCAATGTCGACGGCTACAAACGCAGTTTTGCCCTTTCCGATCTGCTGCCAACCCTTCAGGCTGACGGCACCATCAGTGCGGCTTTATACACCAACGTCCAACGCCGTTGGGATGCTCTTCAGGAAGTCAATAACGTCGCTGTCAAACTGCCCTATAACCTGGCTACGGCCCGGGTTCAGGATTCCACCTTCTGTGATGAACAGGCCGTAACCCAGTATTTTAATGTCGATCCTACGGTTGACATCGTCGTCTTCGGACATACCCACGTGCCGGTGTACACCACCTTTAGCCAAGGGTACAACCGGGAGAAAACCTATGTTAACAGCGGCACCTGGATTGATAAAAATCTGCTGGGGGCCGATATGACCTTTGTGGTGATTGAATCCGGTAAGGATACCTCAGCCGTGCGTCTGATGCAGTATGCTGCCGATGGGACGATTACCGATATCAGCCAGCCGTAAACTGGTTACTTTAGATCGGCAGCGTATCGTTTTAAGCCCCGGGGTTAAAACGATACAGCCAGTGAATAAAAACCGCCCATGGCGCGCAAAGCAGCACCATGGGCGGTTTTAGTTAATTATCATTTGTTGCGGCGTTTTTGATGTCCCAGCTCCTAAGAAAAACCGTTCATGCTCAGTTAATATTTGTCCCCCTCATCCAGGATAATCCTCGGTTTGGTCAATTGATGGGAAACAGGTGCCTGTGTATCCGGAGGATTTTCCGAAGCCGGTTGACTGATCTGGTTGGCATTTTGAGCATTCTTCCTGGTTTCTTCCGCGACTTCATCCCTGGTGATCCGCAATTTTATCCCCACTGCTTCTTAAACGCCGTAGTCATATGGGAAGCTTGCACCTACCGCACCGATAAACATCAAATAGGAACCGGCCGTTACCGGGACATCTTTAATTTCACCATAGAGCGTATCGTAGACAACTGCTAGCGCTGGATCGTAGATGATCAGACGACTATTCTCGGGTAAGCTGATCCCAAAGCGGCCATCAGCATCGAGCCGCCGGATGATGTTTTCACCGCTTTTGTCAATGCTGATTGTCTCACCCTTTTGAAGACTGGGAATCTCAGCAACATCAATTAAGGTATGGCTCATCGCTGTCAACGTCGTTTTACCGTTTTCTGTTGTAATGATCGGTTCACAAAGATCCCGGGCATAGGCCAGATTCATAAACCCGCTATTTTGATCTTTCAGGGGATACGGGGTATAACTGCCGTCACTGCCGAAATATATCATCCCGGGGAGTTCCGGAATACTCCCGGTTGATGCCGAGAATACGGTAAAATCGGTGGCACTGAGACTTACCGGCAGCCAGCTCTTGCCTTCAAAACGGCTGGTGTCAATGGGATTATTGGCCTTGATGTCCTCGCCGATCACCGTCCCATAGGTGGTGTGAGCCGTCGACTGGAGCAGCATTTTTTTACCAAAGCCTTCCGAAAATGACAACCACTGATCGTAATCCATATCAAAATAACCATCTCCCAGATAGGGATAGGTTGCCGCGGTCACAAAGGACTGACCATCAAATTGCTGATAAACTAGGGCGTTTGTCTGCAGATCAAAGTCAATTTTGATGATACTGCCACTGGCCCCATAGTAGCCGGCAAAACCGAGTATGTCATTGGGAATGGCCGTCGGGGTGATGGTTTTGGCAGTGACCTCAGCAGCCGGAATGATCCCTTTTTCTTCCAGTAGAGCCTGCGTAATCTTATCGGCAATCCCGGTGACATTGGCGGTACCGGCAAAAATCAGAGCTATCGAAAGATCGGCCTCGGGGATCAGATAAAGCTGGGATGCATACTGTAAGGTCGCCCCGTTTTTACCAACCACCGTGACCCCCTGTTCGGCAAAGGTCGGCACCGCCATCATATCCCAACCCAGACCGTAGTTATCAATGGGCATTCCCGAGGGCATCGTTTCGGGACCATACTGGGGACTGGTGTACTCGTTAAAGGACACCGCGTTGAGTAGTTTGCCACTAAGCAGGCCATTGCCAAAACGACACAAATCGACGGCGGTGGAAGAAATACCCCCGGTTCCCAGCAGATTGATAATTTCTCGTGGCAGGGCGGTGCCACCGTCGTTATTGTACTTTAAAGCAACATTTTCATTGCCATCCTGAAAGGAACAACTGCTGTCATCCATACCAGCTTTTGAAAAGAAATGGCTTTCAAGATAATCGGCATAGCGTTGGCCCGAAATTTTTTCAATCAGCACCTCTGCCAGAGTAAACCCATCATTACAGTAAACACTAACCAGCCCGGGATCATCCTTTAACTGGCTGTTAGCCAGATAGGCCATGAAGTTCGTCAGAAAATCGGGATCTTTTTCTGTTGCAAAGCCGTTTGCGAGCATCGTTCCCGGCAGACCCGAGGTGTGATTGAGCAGCATCCGCACGGTGATTTGACGATAGCGGTCATCCTTCATGGTAAATTCCGGCAGGTAATCGACCACTGGTTTGTCGAGCTCCAGCTGTCCGGATTCCACCAGCTGCATGATCGCCGCCGCGGTAAAGACCTTGCTGACAGAACCAATATTATATTGGGTATGGGCATCAACATCTTTGGCCGCCAGGCGATTGGCCTTGGAAAAACCTTCTTCATAAACAATTTTGCCATTTTCCATAATCGCAATGGTCGCACTGGCAGCCCCCCGACCGCTGATTTCTTTCCAGATTTCAATCCGGGCGGTAGCAATGGTTTTTTCATAGGTCTGGTTCTGGGCTGAATGATTAACACATCCTGAAAACAGAATAAGCAATATACTGAGGACAACAACAGCCAAGCTTTTTTTCATCATCTTAACCTCCTGTAAAAGTCAAACGGGCGTGACTTTCATCTTGACCTTATAAACATACCCCCTGAGATTTTTTTAAGCAGGCATTCAATTTTTATTGGATAGTAAGAAAAGGGGTGCCCATAGCCTCCGTCCCCTGACGGGCTCCCTTTTGGTCTGTGTCTAAAAATTAGTTCCATCAATCGCTCTCAATGAGCTACCGATTCTTCAGTTCTTCCCGGATTCTACGATACTGGATCACCGGCTAAAAGAGAAACGTTCATTCGTTTTGACATTACATCCTTCCTTTCTAAACCAATTGGTTGTACCCGTTCCCAGAAAAGCAAAATGATTCATTTCTGGCGCACAAGGTTACCTTATTCTATAGTCTTTTTCAATCGCCATGATTTTTTCATAGAGCATGGTATTGACCGGGGTTTTGATCCCATGCTTTTGCCCCAGGGCCACCACCGTTCCCGAAAAAAGTGCCACTTCGCTGGGGCGACAGGCTTCGACATCCTGTCGCATCGACGGTTTGCCGGCATCACTCAGGGAATCCACCACTCCCAGCCAGTACGTGATGTCCGCCTCGTTCAGATCCACCCCTTCTTTCCGGGCCACCGGAATGACCTCAGCCATCGCAGCAATCATCAAGTCCCTCGCCATACCGGGTTTTCTGACGCTGCCGAAGTTTTCGCCACAGACTGACACCACCTGATTTACCCCGACATTAAGCATAAACTTAGCCCAGATTTTGCGATCCATCCGGTTATCAATCTGATAGGCAATGCCAACCCGATCAAAAAAGCGTCTAACCCGCTGCACTTTTTCAGAAGGCAAATCATCGGCGCGATTGCCAAAACAGATGATTCCGGCATTGGTATAGCTCAGGGCATTGCCTGCTTTTTGGGTGTCCATCCCCTGGGCGCAGGCCCAGATCAGGTGCGCTTCCCCAAATGCTTTTGCAATAATGGTTTCACTGGTAATCCCGTTTAGCAACGACAGCATCAGGGTATCCGGCCCGACACAGGGCCTGACGGCCGCAATGGCATCATTTAAACCGTTTATTTTAACCGCAAAAATGACCAGATCGACGACTTCGGCCTGTTCCGGGGTTTTATAGTGAAAGTGGCAGGATTCACCATTGCAGGAGACCCCGTTGATCCGATAGCGATCAATCCGCCGGGCATCGGCGATGACAGTCAGATCATCCCCGATATTTTTGGCAATCTGGGTGCCGAAAAGAATGCCCAGGGCACCCAAACCGATGATGGCGACTTGTTTTATTTCCATAAATACCTCTCTTTTCGCATGATTTATTTGCCGGAACCCGAATCGATGTCCTTTTTGCCTAAATTGATGTGCTTTTCGAAGAATGCTTTTTCAAGCACTGCATATTCCTGATCACTGCAGATTTCCTGACACATGGTTTTGAATTCCCGGGATTTTCTAAGCATCCGTTCAATTTTTTGACAGGGATATTCCACACACTGATTGCAGTGTCTGACCTCGTGTTCCCAGGTACAGTCGATCAAACCATAGGGGCATTGTTTATTGGGATTGCAGCCCGGGCATTTTATTTCGTCCGGCGAAACAACCCGATCCCGCCAGCCCAGATGATACCACAGTTCGGCCACCTGCTTAAGTTCTTCTTGTGTATGGGCATTAAAGCGGGGACAATAGGTACAATTATCGCCGCATAAAGTAATTCGATCCTGCATGTTTATCCTTCCTTTTCTCCTCGAAACAGATTGCTGTTCTTAAAATAGTGTTTAAACGCTTTATTTTCTTTTTACGACAACAATCGATCACTCAGTGTAAATATATTTCTGACGATTTTTTTATCATATCATAAAAAATCATATTTTCCTCCAGATTTATTTTGATTGTTTTTTCTTTTTTATTTGGACGACAGTTAACAACAACTGGCCTCAAAGCTCGTCTTTTTTAAGCCATTTCATTGCGACCATATTTTTTTACAAACTGCTGGGCCGCTTTGGCAACTTTTTTTCGCGGATTATCCTGCTGGCGAGATACAAAGGCAAGGATTTCCGGCTTTGCGACCGATTCCTGAAAATATCGGGTAAAACAGTCAATCAGGTGGCCATAGAGGACGTTTTTACATTCCGGTGAAGGCTCACCTTTGTAATAATATGTGTTGTTTTCAACCGCAAGCAGCCGTCTGGTAATATCCGCCGCAACACGTCCTTCCCTTTTTTTATCTTAGCCCGTGGCTCGTGCGGATTAGCAGCGCTTTTCTGTATCGTACACGGTCGCTTTTTCCTCATCGGCTCTTTTGTGATGTAGTTTTTATACCCTGATTCTTCGAAAAAAAATCATTCTGTTTCCCCGATTCATTCTCGCCATCATTCTAACTTTTTTCTCAATCGATGGTTCAGAATCTGATGTTTTTCAATTTGACGATGCCATCACAACCATGCAAAGATTTCGTAGGTCATAAAAAGTCTGATCCAGTCTAAAAAAATATGATTTCCGATTCAAAAACGGTATAATAAACTTAGTCGCAATGCATCACAGCTGCCCGAGTTGGCCCCGTTGCGATCAGCATCAACCAGTCGTCCCACTCATCAACTCCAGGATAATATCACCCTGTCACTAAAAATCAGGAGGTTGCCCATGTCCCCCAAATCCGTCATTCGTGGCTTTGATCCAGAAGACCGCCGCTGGTTTTCGGACGAAAACATTAAAACGCTTAGCATCGCTCAACAGGAAATTTTATGGCTGTTAGACCGCGGCTATCCGATTAGCCGGGTGCTTGATTTTGTCGGAAACCATCACCAACTTTCAGCCCGGCAGCGCATGGCCCTGTTTCGGGCCACCGCCTCCACTCAGCAATGCCGCCACCGGATCGCCCATCGACTGCCACTGACGGCCGCCAAAGAGAGCGCGCTCTTTATTGATGGCTTTAATCTGATCATCACCCTTGAGGTGGCGTTGTCCGGGAGCCTGCTGATTCGTGGCAACGACGGGGTGCTTCGGGATCTGGCCGGTTTGCGCGGCACCTACCGGCTGATTGAGCAGACCGATGCGGCGCTACTGCTGCTGTTCAATTTTCTACACCAGCTGGAGATCCCCGGGGCAAGCTTCTTTCTTGACGCGCCGGTTTCCAATTCCGGCCGATTGCGACAGAAAATCCTAGCCCACGCTGCCAACTGGACCTTTCCGGTCGAGGTTTTGCTGGTTCCCAATGCCGATCCACTGCTGTCCCGAAGCGGACGGGTTGTCAGCGGTGATTCAGTAATCCTTGACCACTGCCTCAGCTGGTTTAATCTTTCAGCCGCCATTATTGATGAATGCATCAGGGATCCCTGGATTGTCGCTTTTCACGATCACAATCCGAACAACGGTAACAATCTAACCCTTGTTTAATCAGCTGATTGCCTGGATTAGCTCGCCCCATTCGACTGCTTCACCAGATAACGGGCCATTTGCAGCAGCACAGTGGTTTTACCAGACCCCAGACAACCACCCAGTATTAATATTTCATGGCTTTTTCCACCTGCTTGTTTTTAAGTTGATATTGTAAACGCTCACCTCCGTTTTGCAATACCTGCATTATAACCAAAGAAAAATGTTTTGGGGATAGATAAAACCGTTTCGATTTATGACAATCACAGCTTATTTCATAAAATGATCGCTTGCTTTTAAACCGAAATTTTAATATCCAAACTTCACCCATCGCAAAATTAGAAAATTTAGACCATGAACGAAAAAAAGACCCTCATCAATGAGGGCCTTTCACGAAAATGCAAATTTAACGCTGTCCACGATACTGTATTCCTGTGCCATCCTGTGGTTGGGTTCCATCACAGACTCCGTCGCCGTTGAGATCACAGTTAATGTATTGGCGGACACCGTCATTGCCGATCCCAGTTCCGGTTCCGTCACAACTGTCACTACCGTTACGCGGTGCGGCCATTGCGCTTCCAGCCATGAAAAGCATCATGACCAGTGTTGCGACTAAGATAAATCGCTTTTTCATAATTCTTCCTCCTTGTATCAATTTCAACTTTATCAAACGGCCTTTTTTATGACTCTGCATATGGTGCCGCCGATGACATTATTTGCCTGAGTTACTTCAACTGGTGTTAGACAAAAGATTGCACTGAGCGTGTCGATCCGTCGATAATGCCCATAACTAGTTTGCCTCTATTTATTTAAAGCATACAATCATTCTGTGTCATTTCTGTGTCAAAATCTACCGTTGATTAAGCGTTTAATAAGGTTTTCGTCAGGCATGTGCTGTCTATTTTACCAACTGCGTTTCCAGCACAATCGCAAAAAAACGCATCTCAAAATGAAATGCGTTTTTAAAAGTTAAATTATTGATTATCTTGTACTTAAAATGTATTGGCAACGGGCCTACATAATCGGGTCCATGCCCAGGGCGGGATGGTTTTTGCTTTCCAGGAATTCCAGAACCGCTTCGGAGTCAGTGGCAATGGTTTCGTCGCAAACCATGTCAGCAAAGTTTTCCGGTCCACCCATGGCGACAACGGCTTTGTTCAAGCGGTCAGCCACATCGTCTTTTAATTCTTTCGGCATCCAGACAATCCGCTGCAGTCCACCTTCAGCCGACATGAATTTTTTCGAACCGATCAGGAACCGACCGTGACCCATAAAGCCGGGGGTCTGCACACCACCACCAGTCATGGAGGCCAGCTCGCCGAAGGTCATCCCAACCGGTGAGGTCTGACTGAATTCCCGGTTGACAATGATCACCCCATTGGCTTCAGGCATGATTCCGCAGATACATTCAAAGCAACCGCAGGAAGTCATTGGATCTTCGAGGATTGAATACAGTGTGACGCTTTCAACGGCGCCTTGTGATGCGCTGGCAACAGCCTGGTTAACCGAATCCCAACGGCCAACCCGTTCATCACTGGCGGCGCCTTTAACAACTGGCTGATTAGGTCCTTCGGGATCGAGTTCTTTGGTCGCCTTGGCATCCAGCCAGGAAACCGCACCGCATAGACCCAGACGTTCCGGGGTCACGATACAAACATGGCTGGGCGCAAAAGACTGACACAATAAACAGGTATAGAATTCATCAACACTCTCATCGGTTAAGGCATTCATTCGGGCATCACGCTCGGCATAAATCGGTTTAACCATTTCTTCGCCCAAGCGTTTAACGTCATCGGCGTTGGTGTAGATGGTGATTTCACATTTATCAACAACCTTTTCAAAGTCGGAGCGCATTTTGGCGTAAAGCACTTCGCCGATATGTTTTAAGCGGAACCCTTTTGCAAAGGCTTCTTTGGTCAAGCGGATCCAGGCGATGTTCCGCTGGCCGACATGCATGGCACCATCGATGTAGTTGGTGAAGTAGTGGATGCGGCGTTCCAGCACGGTTTCGAAATCTTTTTGCATCGCTTTACCGCCAACGGTAACGACAATCCCCAGTGGCAGACGCACAACATCGGCGTCAGCAAAGCTCGGATCATCGATATCCGGTCCGATGACCGTGATTTTGTGATCTTCCATGGTTGCCGGATCACCGGTGGTAACCAGTTCCCAACACTCGGTTTTGTTGCCGCCAAATTCAGCAAACATGGTGTCCTTCCGAACCCGTTCCCCTTCAAAGGCAGAAGCCACGGATACCGGTACATCGATTTTGGTGACTTTAATTTTAATTTCCCGGGCTTCCAATGAGAATTCCACGGTTTTGCTGTGATCGGCCTGGGTCATTAAGGCTCCCGGCACTTCCGGGACCGGTACATCAGCAATGACCGGGAAACCGAGGGCAATGGCACCTGCCCCAACGGAAACAACCACTTCGTTGAGTTCACCAAAGGTATTGACAAAGGCCGGTACCCGGTCTTTGGTGTAGGTTAAGAACTCCGGCAGTTTGCCCGGTTCGATGCCGCCAAAAATCAGGGCCGCCCGAATCGCCACGGAGACCACATGAATAACAGAGGTCACTTCATGACCCAAGGGGATTACCCGATAATCAAGCCCCATCTTAACGCCGCCTTCTAAGGCCTGCTCGATAATGTTGCCAACCATAAAAGTCAGTAAACCTTTTTCCTGATAGTCTTTGACAATCGCAGCCATCGCAGCAGGATCAGCAGCTTCGCCCAGCAGTACGGCAATCCCGGGAATGTCACCGGTTACCAGCGGCACACCCAGTGACCGAATAATCGGGTCGGGGACAAAACCGATGCCGGAATCATTGGCATAAGGGTCACCATCAAGGTAACGGATCGCTTCAATGATTTCCGCCCCAACAGCGGTCGCCAGACCGGCGTTTAAGGCGTCGCCAAGATCTTCTTTGTTGGTGATCAGGCTTTTAAGAATCCCCACAGCGGCAGGTAGATCGCCGAGGGTCTTGATTTTAACCCCAGTTGCGGCATAGATAATCGGTAAACAGTAAGCGGTATCGGGGTAACCGACCACATGGTCTGCACCAAATTTGGCAATGGCGTCATTCACAGCGCCTTCGGTTAATCCGGCAACCGCATTGGATCCAGCATAAATTAAATCTGTCAAACTCATAACTTTTCACTCTTCCTTTTCAAAGAAATATTTTTTTTAATCATACCGACTTGGTAATGCAAGTTTTGTGCCAAACCATTAAAAACTCACCAGGCCCGAATTGATGGGATTTCCGATCCGGGAACAAGATTTAAAAACCGTCTAATAAATTGACATTGTCAAATTAAATTTGACACTTTTGACACCACTTGACACTCGCCCTTGCAACGGCCAGCCTAACTAATCTGATACTTTCTGATCTTATTATAAAGCGTCTGGCGGGTAATCCCCAGTTTTTCGGCCGCCGCCGACTTGTTGTACTGACAGTTTTCCAGCACCCGGATGATCAGCTCGCGTTCGTTTTCCTTAATTTCGCTGCCGGCTCCCCGAACTCCGCCATTAAAAGACGCGATGGCATGGAGTTCTTTGACAATCGCTTCGCCTGAAATCACCCGCTCATCAACCAGGAAGGTCAGCCGTTTCAGCAGATTCTCCAGCTCCCGGATGTTGCCGGGCCAATCGTAACGCATCAGCGCCTGAAGACCGGCTCCATCAATTCGTTTGAGCCCGGTTTTGGTTTCATCGCTGATCTGACAAAGAATCTTTTCAGTCAGCGCCGGGATTTCGTCACGCCGCTTTCGCAGCGGCGGCAGCACAATATCGATGACATTAAGCCGATAGTAAAGATCCTTGCGAAATAAACCGTCCCGGATCATCGCTTCGAGGTTTTGACTGGTTGCGGCAATCACCCGGGTATCGACCTGCTGGGTTTTGACGGCACCCATTTTTTCAAATTTCTTTTCCTGCAGAAAACGTAGTAGCTTTGACTGGATTTCGATTGGGATCTCGGCGATTTCATCGAGGAAAACCGTGCCGCCCTGGGCCATTTCCAGTTTACCGGCTTTGCCATTCTTGCTGGCTCCGGTAAAAGCCCCCGGGGTATAGCCAAACAGTTCGGTTTCAAAGAAATTCTTGGGAATGGTGGTACAGTCGATATAGATAAAGGGCTGATGACTGCGGGGGCTTTCCTGATGGACAACCTCGGCAAACATCGTTTTACCGGTGCCGCTTTCGCCCCGGATTAAAATCGAGGCGTCGGTTCTGGCAACCTTCCGGATATAGTTCACCTGACCGATCATCACCTCGCTGGCAACAACGACTCGTTCATCCTGAAGTTTGAGCGGCTGCTGGCTGGCCAAGTTACTGTTGTCAATCCGTTCTTCGAGGTCTGATATTTTATCAAGCAGCAGTTTAATAAAATCCGATTCCACCGGAATCACCTGGC
>CAZEBY010000030.1:0-31042 GCA_964510565.1 uncultured Lachnospiraceae bacterium
GCATTCCCGGGGTTCCGTTTACGCACCGGGTGCGTTTTTTGCTCCGGCGCATTCCTGGGGTTCCGTTTACGCACCGGGTGCGTTTTTTACCCCGGCGCATTCCTGGGGTTCCGTTTACGCACCGGGTGCGTTTTTTGCTCCAGCGCATTCCCGGGGTTCCGTTTGCGCACCGGGTGCGTTTCGTTGATGTTTAAGCAAAGGAAACAAGTTTCTTTTTAATCACCGTATTTCCTCGGGAAACAAATTTATAATTCCTGCTCCCATTCATAGCTACTATTTTCTTTTTGCTTGATCTTTTCTTTTAGCGCTTCTCCTTCCAGCCTCTTTTTCATGTGAGTTAATGGGTAGTAATTGGAATCCTTACTCTTGCCGGATCGTAAAGCGGTAAGAATATTCCTGGCATTTCTAGCAAAAGTATCCATTTCTTTCTGGTGCATTTTTTTCGTCCGCTCACTTCTTCTTTGACAATTTCTCTCAAACTGCTCCAGTAATTTTTCTTTAGTGAACCGCTCCGGCGGATAGAGTTTATTATTTCTGCACTTCTTACCATCCGGCGTTGTAAACGTGATGTGCTTATGATGATCCCATTGGACTTGATAACCAAGTTTTTCCATGTTCGATATAAATTCATCCTGGCTAAAAGCATGTTTTGTGCACTCTTTAACAGCCAGAAATAATTCATATTTCCAGCTCTGTCCCTGTTTCTGCTTTTCATACTCCCCCTGTTTGACGGTATGCAGCTTCTCATTATTGTCTTCAGGTAGAACCAGCTGGTCCTGGTCATTTTGCTTATCCCACCAAATCTGGATATTTTCTTCCCGACACAGCTCCAGGGATTTACTTTTAATGTCCTCCAGATCCGCTTTGCTGATATGCCATTTTGCACCGGTTTCAGCATTCACTGAATTGATGCAAAAATGGTTGTGGATATGATCCCGATCCGTATGGGTTCCAATGACGACCTGGAAGCCGTTAAAAATATCGGTTTCTTCTATCAGTCGGCGCCCAATTTCATGGATGAGCTGCATATCCTGTATTTCTGGTGGAAAGCTCTGTTCGGCATGAATATAAAGTCGTCCACTTTCCTTGTTATACATATTTTTGATCAGCATGAATTCTTCATAGGCACTCTCGGATGAGCAGTTAATGGTTGACACCAGGTTATTTTCTTCTTCCATTTTCTTGGTATAGTCAATACAGTTCCGCATTCCGGTTTTTGTTTGACCATGTTTGAATTTGATGATTTTAAACACAGCCATTTAACTGCTCTGGGAAAAATACTGATCCAATGCCAACTCAACTGTCATTTGGATGTCGCCTTCATCCTCAATATCTTGAAAGTATTTTTCGATAATTTCCGGTGATATTTTATAGGTTTTTTCCGGTTTCTTTTTTGAAACCTTATCTTTGAAAATCTCATTGAGTACATCGATTGTAATTTCAGCACTTTCCATTTTTTTTCGGATGATGTTTGCTTTATGGTAGGATATCTTATTTCCATCCAGCATAAAGGATCTTACCACGTCCTGTTCGGCATCAGAGAGATAGGACAGCTCCACTGCCGACTTGATACTGAGTTTACCGCTGTCACAAAGATCTTTTAATCCTTGGGTCAAATTGTTGTGGATCTGTACGTAAGAAATGATCTGACGCTTGCCGATATTGAATGGATTGTCCTTTTCCAACTGATCGTATTGAGATCGCTCAATTTCTGAAAGTTGTGCCTTTCTTTTATTGAGAATTTTCATTAGTTGATGGCGTCTTGTCAGAATTTTAGCTTTTTCAGAAATAGCATAATCATTTAGACTGCGCTTTTTTATATTTGTTTCAATCAGCATCAGTTCAGCAGCGCTATCATCTTTTAATTCCTCATAGATAACAGCATGAATATCTCTTTTCCCTAGTCTTTTGCAGGCTTCCACACGATTATGTCCGGAAATAATCTCAAACATCCCCTCATACTCATTGTGTGGTCGAACCAGGATCGGATCTGTCACTCCCATATCTTCAATACTTTCCATCATCGATTTCATTTCACTTTCATTGTACTTGGCAAAAATGTGATTCTTGAAATCAATGAGACGACTTACTTCAATTCTAGCATAAATTGAAGATTCAGAATAATCAGCCATATTTACTTAACATCCTTCCTTATAAAAAATAAAAGACCCGGTGAGGGTCCGATTGATTCTGTTTCCTCGGGAAACAAAATTCTATGTTGAATAGTCTCTAAATTGTGTTCCTCTTTCCATATGTGCTTTGATTGACGCCGGTCGCTGCCATTGTCTGGTGAACGCTTTCCATTCCATTGAATACTCGGTTTTAAAGGGTTTGAAATCCCTCTTTAGTTGGGCAAAGGGCATGGCTCCCATCCGGTAAACTTCCTGGAGCCGATTTTCATTGGCTTCCATATCATCACCAATCAAAACGTAGCACTTAATTTTTTCCCGATTAAATCCCCCTTTAATTAACTTATCACAAGCAGTTCTGAAGGCCGGTAACGACTGATCGGTGTCACAAGCCAGCCATAATTCATCAATCTTTAAACTTCTGACATTCTCAACAAAATGATCATCGATCAAATTTGACTGCAATCCGCCTTTAAACTGGATCCGTCGCTGCGACCTTAGCATTTCAAACACCTTTTCTTTATGCTTCCTATTGGTCTGAAGAAAATTATTGTCCTGGATAATATTTCCAGGACAAATAGGCAGTTCTTTTAAGCGCCCCTCAATCTTTGGTACGATGCACCAGGGACATTGATTATTACAGCCCCTGCTGGAAAAAATAATGTTCGGTTTGAGATATAGTCCCGGCACGAAATCCTCCGCTGCACTTACAAATCCGGGGCCACCAACTTTTACTGGCCGATCTGTAAATGCCTGGTATTGTTCCTGAAGCTTAATGCAATAGTCCTTATCCCAGGTAAAGGAACAGGAAATATGAATTTCATCAAACTTTGGAAAAAGTGGAAACATCGGAGCCTGAATAATTCCATCCGGATAATAGGTCAGGGGATCCTCCGGGGTGTAACTGGTTTTCTTTGGGAAAACCCTGAGTATCTGCTTTTTCCAATTCATTTCGTGTTTTCCGTCATTCATTTGATAATAAAGCATTGATTTCATCTGTCGTCATGTATTTCTTAGCATGAAAAATTTCCTTTAGTAACATATCGATTGGATGATGAACTGTATCTCCTTTTCTATCAACTGTAAAAGAAATTCCAAAGCATCCCAATTCCAGTTCTTCCAGCCATTCTCCTGTAGCTTCTGCTTTTACATCTAGGTCTTTTATCTGTCCACAGTACGGACAACGTAACTGATCGGACGTTTCTGCGAAGTGCTTGCCAACGATGAATTCTTTATCACAACCATAACAAACGTACTTCACCAAATCATCTTCAAAGTGCTTTTCACCCGATTCTTTTTCCCATATTAAATTCGCCATCATTTTGTTATATGATATAAATATCATAATCCTCCTTGTAAAATTCCTCCCAATATACTTCTTCCACCAAGCGGAAGAAGTATATTGGGAGGTAAGTGCGTACGCACAGTGACTTACTTTTCACTTTTCTCGAAATATTCTGATAAGGCTAATTCCAGAATATCAATAATCTCAGCTTCTTTTTTATTCCCAAAATACTTCGATAAAAGATTCGCTGGAATTTTGAGTGTTTTCTTCTTTTCATTATCTTTTTGGCACAATAATCGTTCCAGCGATTCTTTTGTTAATCCCTCATCCAGGGCAAGTCTTTTTATCGCCTTAGCTTTTGTATCCGATACCCTAATGCCATCATTAATCAAATCCCGAACGAGTTCCTGATCAGCTTCCTTAAGATAGCTTAATTCGACTGAGGACTTGATCGATAGTTTACCTAAATCCATCAAGTCCTTTAAATCACTTAATAAAAAATCATTTATTCTAACATAATTACATATTTGTGACTTTCCCAAGTGAAATGGTTTTTCCTCATCCTTTTCACTTGGATGATCTTCCGTATTTTCTTTTAAAAGATCCGTTCTTAATCCCTGTCTTTTTATTAATTTATGCCACTCCGTGATAATTCTGGCCCGATCAGATAATTTGAAGTCTTCAATATTACGCTGCATCAGATTCGTTTCTATTACAATTAGTTTAGATTCATCTTCCGAAATGTTCTCCATAATCCTGGCATGGATCTTTCCGATTCCCAGGCGCTTACAAGCATTGACCCGGTTGTGTCCAGCCAATATTTCAAACATCCCAGTTTCAGTGGGGTGATCTCTAATAATAATAGGTGTCAGAAGCCCTCTTAACTCGATACTTTTCATCAGTTCTAACATATCCACTTCCGAATAAGGTGCAAAAATATGATCACCGAATCCAATCAAACGATCCGTTTCAATAATGACCAGACAGTTATCCTCATCGTCATCAAGATTAAACATGCTATCGTAATTTTTTTGATTCTCCACTACTTTCACCTGCTTTGTTAATTTTCGACTAATTCTTTTGCTAAACTCTCATAAGCTTCAACCGCTTTGATAATGCTTTCCTTTTCTCTTTTGATCGTAAATTTATCGTGTAGTTCTCTGACACTAAGTGATAACTTTCCTGCATCGGCTACTTTGGATAATGACGGGATTTTTGATTCATAAACATGGATCCGTTCGCCAAACACGTCCATAATAATATTTTCCATTTCTTTGGTTGATTTTAGTTTTGGCGTATACTTTGTAATCAAAATTCCACCAATCACCAATTTTCGATTGATGTGTTTTTTCTTAACCGTTTTGATCGTATTAAATAATGCTTCGATCCCTTTAACTGCCCAAAACTCTGGAGCAACCGGTATAACGACCATATCTGCTGCTGCCAAGGCATTGATCGGCAGCATAAGCAATGAAGGCATACAGTCAATAAGCACATAGTCATATTCGATCTTATATTCATCAAGAATTCTTTTGAGAACAAACTCTCTCATGGTTGCGTTCACTAGCTGAATTTCTACATTCGATAACTCAATATTCGACGGAAGAATGTCTAGCATTTCTTTATGCAAGATGACATCCTCTTTATCAGGAAGTTCTTCATCATAAATTGATTTTGTCATCAATGTCGATATGGTCATCTTCAGTTCATCCGGTCTTGGCACCCCCGATTGCATAGTCAAGTTACCCTGGGAGTCCAGATCGACCAGCAACACCTTTTTCCCTAATTTACCTAATTCCCATCCCAGGTTATAGGTCGAAGTGGTTTTTCCTACACCGCCTTTTTGATTAACAATTGCAATTGTCGTACATTTCTTTTCCATTAGTAATCCTCCAATTTTTTTTATAAAAAAAAGAGATTCTTTCGAATCTCTTTTTACTTCGTCCACCTGGTGGAAAAAGTCCGTTTTTATATTTATGCTAGAATGTTTTGAATAAAGCCCCAGTTTCTTATTCTAGCCAATTACTATTATTGCTATCTGATCTTAAAATGATCGGTCAACTGGTCATAGCCGTTTAGTATAAATTTCACGATATAGTTTGCATCCACCGCTATATTTATATGAAGTATTGCCAGGCGAATCAGATCTTCACTGAGAAAAGGGATATGATAAATCTCTGCTATTTCTTCAAACAATTCAAGAAAATCATGTATAAACAGATCATTCTTTCTTTCAATATCTGATGGATAACCTTTACTGATCAAAGCAATGTTATTATCAAAATTTGGCGCCATACTTAAGAACACGCCGCTATCTGGGTCTCTTAGAAATCCATAGTTTTCAGTATGACGATCCATATTAAAACAGATTGTGTCTAAAAAGAGAATGTCCAGGTACTCTCTGGCCATGGCCTCATTCAGTTCCTTAATTCGATTGTAGTTAAACGCATAGTCGACTTCATCACCAACAAGGCTTCTTGCCGGCTCATAGTTCAATTTTGCCCCATTTGTGAAATCACGGCTTTTAATTCCTTTGTCCCAGGCTTCACAATATGCCATACTAAATCCCATTAAGTTTCCTAATTCATGAATAAACAATTCAGAAAACACTTCCAGTTGATTACCCAGCTTATACAACCACCATTGACCATTTTCAAGACGCCAGCACTTTTCAAAAGAACCGATATTTGTCAGTTCCGGTGTACGACTATTAATGATTTCAGGCCGGTTCACCTGATTAAAGCTGTTCGGGTCTCCCAATAATGCTAAATTATCAAAGTAATTCTGACTAAAGCGAACCTGATTATAATCTAAGCTTATTTCTTCATCCAGTTTGATCCAGTAAGTATCGGTGATCGTTGATCCATTGACTCGCATGGAAACTTCTGCATCATCAGCGCTGGTCAATCTCAAAACCCGTTTCAGCAATCTTGAATTGGTTCGGTGCCGATCGATGGCCCGGCTTTCCAGCCACTCAACTAAGCTACCATTTCGCTGTAAATATAAAGGCAGAAGACCCGCTTCAATCGGAACAAGGTCATCATTGACTATTTGGGCAATTTCTTTTTCTCGGCTCATTAGATAACCGTTTATTGGCTTCATTCTCCACCTCATATTGATGTATTAATACTAACCTTCCACGATAAGAACTACATTATAACATTCCTTAGCGTTAACCGCTTTAAGTTTTCATTACCACTTATCAAAATCAGCACCTCTCATATTGATCAACTCATCCATGGGTGTTATCTTTATTGGTTCTACTAATCCTTCCAGTCGGCAATATCAATAGCCACTTGGTTAACCATAAATAAGTTCGTTTCCAGTGTTTCATTGTAAAGCATGGCTTGAATGTATGCTTTTGAATTTATTATTCGTTCCGTGATATTTTTAAATTTATGAATAATATTGTCAATATGAATTGGCTCCAGACGCATTAGTGCTGCTCTCACCAACTCCTGGCATTTACTGTCACCATTGACCACTGTTGCAGGCGCAAAATACATGTCCAATAAATTCATTTTAATATCATCGATAATTTGATCATTGACTTGTAATTCTCTATTCTCTGAAAATACTTTCGTTTCAAAATAGAAATCAATCTTTTCAAATTCCGTCAATCCATCTTTCATGTTTGACTCTTTTTCAACCGAGACATAGTTAGACTGACTGAATAGAATCTCAGTATTACTAATATCAGTATTATTTATATTAGTATTATTTAGTCGTTGTTTTGACGGTTCCGGAATCGTTATTTTGACGTGTCCAGAATCGTTGTTTTGACGCTTCTGCAACAAATCGCAATTATAGTGCATTCTATCCAATTGAGTGGGAGGTTGATTGTTTGCCAAAATATTCTCAAGAAACTTGCCAACATAAATTAAATTCGGTTTTTGTAGACCCTGTCGTTTTTCCTCAACGAGTCTTTTTTCTTTAAGTTCATTGAATAGTCGGGTGATTTTCTTATCCGCAGCACCCATAATTTCCATTATTTCTTTCCGGGTGTAGATAATAAAGATCCTCCCCAAATCATCAACCCAATTATTCTTTCTGGATAAACTTACCCGGTCTAACAGTACCCCATAAAGGAGCTTGCTTTCTGCAGACAGAGTTTTATACTCCGGATTAGTCATTAATTCTTTAGGTACTCTAATGAATGCAAACTGGTCTGCATCATACATCGTAAAATAATTCATAGAATCCTCCGCATTTGCGTTATCAGTATCAAAGGATCCTGAACCTGGATTAACCCAGCTTTTGTTAATTCTTTTACGCATTTTTTCATAAGCGTCAGCGAATATCCTGATTCTTTACTCAGCTCTTCTAAAACCGTTGACTGGCGTTCCATAATCAGTGCAAACAGTAGTTTACTATCAGCACTGATCTTCTGATAAGAACCACTGAATAGAAAACGTGGCACTCTAAACGTATTATTATCAATAGCATTTAAATCATATTCAGTTAAATATTGCATCGTTTTCCCCTTTCTCTTTGATAAAAATAAAAAATCAAAGCGCCCTTAAAAAAGGCAAATTGATTATTCATTTTCTTTGGGTATGACGGAAATCTTTAGCATATGCTAAAGATCTGATGAAAAATTGCTGACAATGAATAAATTCGTTGTTTATTTCAGTTGAAATCGGGTATAATGACCGGACAGGATTATTAAATCCTGCCCGGGATTTTTTTATTTGATTGCATTTGACATCGCTTCCCCAATCGAGGGCATACCATGAAATTCTCCTGGTTAGGGATGGACAGAACTAAATCCCGCTACATAAGCCGGCACCATTAAGCGCTGCATAGCCAAATCTCCCCGTGTCATTGCGCTTATTCTCTACCACGAGAATATTTTAGCAAAACAGATGAATCTATTCCGTTTCGGCGCTTAGCCTCATCGACCGAAGGGATCTTTGGATCTCCATGATACGTGATATAATATAGAATGAAGTCGCAATTCATTCTATATCTTTGTCAATGATCACCTGATAGTTTTTAACTATCGTACTGGTGGAAAAGCTGGGACTCGAACCCAGATGAATACCGATATTCTTTTCCATAAAAAGAATGCGCAGCATGGAGTCGGTTTATGTATTAATTTCAAAATGAGATCATTCTTTTTAAAAGGTCTTTTTTTATAGATGTCTGTTATTATCGCTGACTACTGTTATTGCCTTTTCAAACGATTGATGAAGTTATAAAAATGATTCCTGATCGACAACTACAATTGATCCCAGTAGCACCACCAATTTCTTTTAATAACAGTTTCACTTCTTTGCTTGAAATATTGGAAATAAGCGAATTCGCTTCAATACATGTACTTCTCCCGATCTTGTGATTCCGGCCAATGAAGAAACTCAATTTTGGTACATTTCATCTGATGAATCCCTTCCGATAATTCAAAATAGTTTATCTTCATTTAAATTCTCACTTCACTTATAATTCGATGCCACATTCAACAATTTCTTTTAATAACTGAACACATTCCTCTTTGCTTTGAACATCCTTGCCATAGGCTTCCTCTAAGTATTCATCATAAACTTCATTAAAATACTCATCATTCTCCAGCATTTCAGACATCGACTCTAAATCATAGTCGTAATTGTAAAGAAAATAGTGGAAGAAATAATAAAATTCGCTCATTCCATATGCCCGTTCATACCATTGACCCGCCAGATCACATTCATCACTGCCATTGGAACACCATCCTGTTAGATCCGCAACAAACGATTGAATAAAATCTCCTGAGTTTTTAAAGCCAGCTTGATAAGCTTTCAGTTTAAGATTGGAATATTGTTCATCTGTAAGCGCGATTGCTATGTCATCACGAATACGATCAGTTTTTACATCATCACTTTGGTCCTGCATAAAATCAGCGTAAGTACTACTCATTTTCACTTCGCCCTTTCTTATCTGAATGTATAAGACTGATTAAAAAAATTCCACAGTGCCAGCTTAGGTATTTTTGTGAAGCGATTTGTTAATTCACCTTTATCTCCACCAATAGCAAACGGACACCTACCTTGGTATGCTGCCGCTTTAAGACACTCAACATCCATTCCTAAAACCTTCGCAGCATCAGTTGCAGGAACACTATAACTTTTAGGATTTTTATCCATCAACCAAACCAATTCTTCATATTGTTTTTTTACTGATTCTGGGGCGTTGTCTAAGTTCATAACAACCTCCTTGTCTTTTTTCAACTTCAATCTTTTAGTAGTGTAAACTTGAATAATCAATTATCACTATTCGTGATATAGCTTGGTAAAAAAAATATTTGTATCAAACTCAGGAAATTTGTGTTTTATTTTCATGATAAAATTATAACTAGGCATTTTTGTATTGTTCTCGACTTTTGCGTAAAATGAGATGGAAACATCCAAATATTCTGCCATTTCTTTTTGAGTGAAATTTAGTTTTTTTCTTAATTTCAAAAGATCTTTCATATGTTTTTCCTCATCAATCACTATTTGTGATAGTTCAATTATATCACTATAAGTGATATTGTCAAGTCTGTTTTAACATTTTAACACAAATGGTGATAATTGGTTTATTTGCTCAATTGGTGCTATATAATGATTATATGCGAGGTGGAATAAAGTGGTTTTTAAAGATAGATTAAGACAATTAAGAGAATTAAATAATATCACTCAGTCACAGCTGGCAAAACAAATCAATGCTTCTCAAAGCAAAATTGCTATGTGGGAGACAGGTAATCGAGATCCTAATAGTGAAGACATCATTTACCTTGCCGATCTATTTAAGGTTTCGACCGATTATTTGCTTGGTAGAACAGATTTCTTAGAAACTCCTAAATATCAAGAAATATTTACTTCAACACTCACTGAAAATGAACAGGAATTACTTGAGTTATTCAGAACTGTAAAAAACGAGAGAGATCAATATAAACTGATCGGACGTTTTGAAGAAATCATTTCTCAAATTACAGGAGATTTTAAGTCCAACAATGCCCAATCTACTCCCTCAAAGAAAAATGTTGGGTAGAATAGTAATGTACTCAGATTTACTAATTGCTAAATTTTATCTATTCAAAATTACAGGAGGAAAATTGTCATGAGATTGAATCACGAATGCGTCCGTGATCTACTTTTATATCTTGAAGATAATCTTCTATTTAAATTCCATCTGTGCGCCAATGATTTAGAAATAGCTCCTCATGAAAGTTTAGATATTATATATGCAACTGCAAAACTTTCAGAGTCAAAATATATAAAAACATCTCATATTTTATATACACATGACACGATACCAATCATCCATATTCAATCATTAACCTGGGATGGACATAAATTCCTTAATAATATTCGGGATGATTATGTTTGGGAAAAAACTAAGTTTGTTGTGGCCCCGTTCTCTTCAGTTTCCATCGGGATTATTGAAGATATTTCGAACAGGCTCATTTTAAAAATAATTGATGAAAGTTTACATCTAAATCCTTAGTTTCTAAAACAATAGATGTTTTCTATGCATAACGATCAGTCTATTCATTTAATCGCCAACTGCGCATAACACAGTTCTAGGCCCCAACAAAGTAGCAACAGCTTCCAATGAAAAATCTCTTTCTCAGATTCACGACCCAAAACAATCAAATACTCTTATACCTTAGATTCTTAACTTGCCAGTAACTTTCATCAAGTAATCATTTGATTGATCAAACGCAATATAACGCTATTTTTTAACTTGCCGGTAATTTGCTCTACAAAACACACTTATAATTTAATGATAGATATGAACAAAATTTAAAAAGCCTTCGATATATTCAATCTCAACTTAAAATTTATGTGTGAACGAAAAATTACGTTTTGAGATATTCAATGATTTGATCTACAATACATAGATTTAATAAAAAAACGAAAAATCAGCGCTCCGGATGGCATTCCGTGGCTTCTCAAAGTTTGTGACCAGGGATAGATGTTTATTTGAAAGGAGTAACAAACTTGCCAACAAAACTTATACAAGTAAGAAAAACAATCGGACATACCGTTGAAGGAAAACCGATCAGAAAGTCCTTTTACGCAAAAACAAAACGTGAAGGCGAAAGAAAATATCTAGAGTTCTTGAAGGAAGCTGAAAAAGAAAACAAAACCGCCCTTCATTACACTTTTTCTGAATTTTCGAAAGTTTGGCTCGAAACAAAGCGCGATGAAGTGAACGACAATACCTATAAGCAGACTTATTTAACAAATATGAAGGTGTTGGAAGCTGCATTCGGAGATAAATTGTTGGAATCAATCACCCAGATCAATCTTCAGAAATTCTTCAGCGCTCAATCCGGGATCAGTAAGTCAAAGATGGATAAACTTTATCTCATTGCCAACGCTGTTTTTTCGACTGCTTTCGAAAACGACCTGATTGATAAAAACCCAATGACAAAGGTAAAAAAAGGTCAGGTAAGCAATCCAAAAGAATTACGTACCTACACAGATCAACAATATCGGTTCGTAATCGATTTTGCCAAAGAGCACCCTTATGGTCTGGGCGTTTTTATTATGCTCAAAACAGGTTTAAGAAGAAGTGAGCTGTTTGCCCTTAAATGGGACAGCATCGATTTTGGAAAGAAAATTATGTACATAAAAAATGCTGCTGTAAAAGAATTCGGAAGTTATGTGATCGATAAGACAAAGACTTTTTCATCCATGCGACAAATTCCATTGGATGACGAATTTGTTAACCACTTAAAAAATCAAACTCAGCATAGCGAATATATCATCACATTGGGCAGTAAATTGAATCAAATCGCTGATCTGGATAATTGGACCAAAAGACGCTATAACCCTTTCATTCTCGATTTATCGGAGTTTTATATAGCAGAAAAAGAAAAAGCTAATGTTGAAAATTATGATCCACTACCAAAGCTCCGTATTCACGAGTTAAGACATACTTATGGAACCTTACTCTACCGATCAGGCACCGACGTCTATACTGTTTCAAAAATTCTTGGGCATGCTGATGTGCAAATCACAACAAAAATCTATGTTCACGACACTGTAGAAGACATAAGAAGCCGTATTGACTTCACTAAATTGCCTTAAAACAACTACTAAAACCAACGTAAAAAAGGTAGGACACTGAAGTAGGACAAAAAGTAGGACAATAATAGCAAGAAGTAGCCAGAAATAGCAAGAGATATGTCAATTTAAACAGTCTGTCGTCTAAATTGCGCACGGAATAAAATAAAAAGAATGGCTGTTTAAAGCCATTCTTTCGATAAAATATTATTTTTTACTGGAGCTAGCGGGGGGAATCGAACCCCCGACCTACTGATTACGAATCAGTTGCGCTACCATCTGTGCCACGCCAGCAGTAAAAACTTACTGATTTATCATAACACAAACCCCTGCTCCAATTCAATATTTTTTTACCATTTTCCTTTTGAAATATGTCCGGCTATTTCCGCCTTGCACATTTCTTTGATAACATAACAGTCTGCTTCGGCTTTCTGAAAAATATGCAGACATCCTGGATCCAGATTGATTTCTGCACCCTTTCTTGATAGATGAACGATTTTTTCAGCCAAACCGATCACTTCCATATGAATATCATTAGTAACGTAGGAGTCATATACTTTTTTTGCCTCTTCTTCACTTAAAGCTGCAAATTGATCCCGGGGAGCTCCACATTTAGGACAATTTTCCGGGGCTTCAAGGCCTTCCATCTTATAACCACATACGCCGCATTTCCATAACTTTTTCATTTATTACCCTCCATTTGACTTTTTTCTATCAGTTTTTCGAAGACTGATACTATTATATACCCCAAATTTAAAAAATTATCGCTTTGATTAAAAAACACAATAATTATTTATCCTTGTGTAAACCTTTAACAGTGTGTTAAAATGATGTCAATTAAATACCAGAGTAGACAAGATGCGTAAAGTGTTAAAGGATGGGAAGTTGCCTTTAAACGAAATGTGACCATTGCGGTATCTTGTCGCTTCCGCTGTTACAATGCAGATTGTAGGTTGCGGAAGCATTACTTTAAACTCAAGGAGGTTTTATGAAAAGTAATGCTTTTATTAGTAGTACCACCCGGACCCGGATCGTGGTCAACTGTGGACTGCTCATTGCCATCAGCATCGTGCTGAAGATTCTGTTTGAGGTGTATATCCCGCTTGGTGGCTTTCCTTCGTTGCGGTTAAACATCACAGCTTTGCCGATTATGCTTAGCGGTATTCTGTTTGGACCGTTTGCCGGTTTTGCCGTAGGCTTCATCTCAGACTTACTGTGCTTTATTATTAAGCCCGGCGGTCCCTTCTTTATCGGCTTTACTCTCGCCAGTGGGTTAACCGGTTTTATTCCAGGTCTGCTTTTTATGATGTTAAAAAGAAAAGAAATCAAACATCTGGAATGGTTCAACCTGATCTTTATCGTTTTAGCCACGATAATTCTGGCTGTTTCCGGTACCTTTGGTTTTAACAATGGCACCATTTATTATGGCGGAGAACCTATAAGCACGGTTTTCTTTGTTCTCTTTATTGCTTTAATGATCGCGTTTGCGGTGTTCCCCATTATCGTTGTAAAGAAATCCAATCTTGATAGTGAATATCGCAGCGATCATATTCTCTTTATCGTCAGTGTTTCACAATTGGTCACATCAATTTTGTTGAATACCTGGTTTTTAAGTATTCTTTATGGCCAGGCAGTTGCCGTTCTGCTTCCGGCCCGAATCATCACCAATATCTTTTTGATACCGTTGTATACCATTATGCTGGTCGGTTTATTAAAAATCCTGCCCAACTTCATTAAACAACGTTAATCCTGAAAACATTCTTACCAGAGGCAACCATTTGTGTTGCCTCTTTCCATTTCTTATTCTGTCAAAAATCAGCATTCTGCCGTGAAAATTATTTCTTTTGTTAAAGTCGTTATTCAATAATTACTTAATTTCTGCAGTGATATAAGTGTAATAGCCGATCAAATTTATCTTGCCTGCTTGAGTATTGCTGTAAAAAATAGTATACTAGTAATACTGTCAATAATTACACTGTCATAAAAAAACGGCAAATACAGGATTACACTTAGGAGGTTTTCGAAAATGGGATTAGTAACATCAACTGAAATGTTCAAAAAAGCTTATGAAGGTGGCTATGCTGTTGGCGCTTTTAATGTCAACAACATGGAAACAATACAAGGCATCGTTGACGCCGCCACTGAAGAACAGGCCCCCCTTATTTTACAGGTATCGGCAGGCGCCCGAAAATACGCCCACCCAGTCTATTTGAAAAAAATGGTTGAAGCGGCGGTTGAAGTTTCAGGCTTAGATATTTGTCTCCACCTCGATCACGGCGATGATTTTGAAATCTGCAAAGCCTGTGTCGATATGGGTTTTACCTCGGTGATGATTGATGGTTCCCGATTTCCGTTAGCCGAAAACATCGCCTTGACAAGAGAAGTGGTTGAATATGCCCATGATCACGGTGTTGTGGTTGAAGCCGAACTGGGCAAACTGGCCGGCATCGAAGATGATGTCAATGTTGATGCGGCGAACGCCACCTTTACTGATCCCGATGAAGCGGTTGAATTTGTTGAACGAACCGGCTGTGATTCCCTGGCCATCACCATTGGTACCAGCCATGGCGCTTTCAAGTTCAAAGACGAACCGCGACTGGATTTTGAACGGCTTCACAACATTTCTGACCTGCTTCCCGGTTTTCCATTGGTGCTTCACGGGGCTTCCTCGGTTCCCAAAGAATTTGTCAATCTCTGCAACCAATATGGCGGCCAGATCCCTGGTGCCAAAGGGGTTCCCGAAGAAATGCTTAGAAAAGCGGCAAAGTCCGGGGTCTGCAAAATCAATATCGACACTGACCTGCGGCTGGCGATGACGGCCTCGATCCGCCAGGTTTTCATTGAGAACCCCGGCTGGTTCGATCCCCGTCAATATCTGGGCCCGGGCCGTTCGGCCATCAAAGCGATGGTTGCCCATAAAATAAAAAATGTTCTGAACTGCAGCCATAAGCGCTAATCTATTTTATCCTTAATTCGTTCTCCGTTTTAGAGCATGTCGCAAACTAACGCTGGTTATTTGCGAACGTGCTCTTTTTATTTTTTGCAAATCCGGGCTAGCGTCGTCCTGCCCCAAAAGCAGCGCGTATCAGAGCGCGTATCAGAGAGACTAAATTATTCTGCTTATCGCTGTGAAACTTAATTTATTCAACCAACTTCCATGGTATAATAATAAAAAATACACATTAAGGATTATACATGAAAACAATTGTGATTACCGAAAACGAAAGCAACCAGCGCCTGGATCGCTTCTTAAAAAAACTGATGCCCGAGGCATCGCCGGGATTTCTCCAGAAGATGCTGCGAAAAAAGCGGATCAAACTCAATGGCCAAAAATCCGAACCTTCGACGGCCATTACCGCTGGCGACGTGGTTTCGATTTATTTTTCTGAAGAAACAATCGCCAGTTTCCGGGTCGATTCCAGCAAAAAAAAGCTGGATAAAAATAATGCCGCACTCGATATTATTTATGAAAACAACGACCTCCTGGTGCTCAACAAGCCCGCCGAATTACTCACCCAGCCGGATAAAACCGAAGAACCTTCGCTGATTGATTATGCCGTTGACTATCTGATTAAAAAGGGCGATTATGACCCCAAAACCAATCTGACCTTCACACCGGCCTGTGCCAACCGCCTGGATAAAAACACCACTGGCATCATTCTGGTTCCCAAGAATTATAAAACCCTTCAGGAAGTCAATAGTGCGATCCGCGAAGACCGCACGGAAAAAATCTACTATGCCATCGTCTCCGGTAAACCCAAAACCGCTGATGAAATTGTCGGTTATCTAAAAAAAGACGGCGATAAGAACACCGTCACCTTTTCAAAGCAGCAGACTGACCCGTCGGACAAGAAATCGGTTTTGAACTATGAAACCATGGAAAGCCATGGCGATTATGCATTACTTAAAGTCATTTTAAAAACCGGCCGCTCCCACCAGATTCGGGTCCAGCTTTCAGCCATGGGTTTTCCGATTGTCGGCGATCCCAAATATGGCAATCGCCAGATTAACAGCCGTTTATACGAGGAATCCGGACTGAAAAGCCAATTGCTGCACAGCGCCCGCTATACCCTGACGGATATGAAAAAAAACTTCACCGCTCCTGTGCCCCCGGTTTTTGAAAAAGCATTGAAGCGCTTTGGCTTTAATGACCCCTTTCTAACGGAGCAATAATCATGGGCTACTGGAACAGCCGCGGACTGCGGGGCAGTCAGCTGGAAGAAAATTTAAATCTCACCAATAAAATCTATCTCGAGCAGGGACTGGCTGTTGTTCAAAAAATTCCTACTGCCATCAAGCCGGTGGAGCTCGATCCGGCTCGGGGAACCATCAAACTGGCTTATTTCGAAGAAAAAAGCACCGTCGATTATCTGGGCAATATCCAGGGAATTCCGGTCTGCTTTGACGCCAAAGAAACCAATCAAAAACGCTTGCCGATTGCCAATATCCACCGCCACCAGATGGAATTTATGGAAGCTTTCGAAAAACAGGAGGGACTGTCCTTTCTGATTGTCCATTTTAAATTCTGTGATGAAACCTTTCTACTGCCCTTTGAGATTCTCAAAAACTATTGGGATCATGCCCAGCTCGATGGTCGCAAATCCATTCCCTATGGCGATTTCGATCAGAGTCTGCGCATTTATCCGTTTCACAATATCCTCCTCCATTATCTGGAGGCCATCAACCATTATCTTACCGGAAAGGACAAACAACCATGAAAAAAATTGCCAGCTTCACCATCAACCATCTCGATTTACTGCGCGGGGTTTACATCTCCCGCAAGGATTATTGCGGCGACCACTGCATCACTACCTTTGATATCCGGATGAAAGAACCCAACCGCGTACCGGTGATCAACAACGGCGAACTCCACGCCATGGAGCATCTGGGCGCAACCTTTTTGCGCAATGATCCGGTGCTCAGTGACGAGATTGTCTACTTTGGACCGATGGGCTGCCGCACCGGCTTCTATCTGCTGATCAAAGGCGAACGAACCCCGGCCGATATTATGCCACTGATCACTCAGTTATTTACCTTTATGGCCGATTACGACGATGAAATCCCCGGTGCTTCGCCCCGCGACTGCGGCAACTACCTCGATATGAACCTCCCAATGGCCCGTTTTGAAGCCCGAAAGTTTCTCACCGAAATTCTTGAAAAGATCCAACCGGAAAATATGATTTATCCCGAATAAATTTTAAAATAAAAAAAGCCGCAATGGGCTTTTTTTATTTTCGGGTTTTGGAATCGGTGGCATTTTCCAGTTTTTTATTCTGGTCTTTGTTCTTGCCGACCATTTTATCAAACAACTGTTCTGACCAGGATTTCGTTTCACTCATTTTCTGCTCATGGAGTCGGGTTGCTTTATTGATCCGACTAACCCATGACTTCGCCTCGGCCATCATTTTGCTGTCATCGGGATTTGGAATCACCGCTGTCCATTCCTGAAACAATCTGCCATTTCGGGTGAGGGCTTCATAATTAATCGCCAATACCTTGTACATTTTTTCACCGTTATCATAATTCTTCAGTTTAGCCCGCGCTTTCGTCCATTTATGAAACCGCCCCATGATATAGGCGCTATCTTCATGAATAATGGTCACATAGGGTTTAACCAGAGCCTTATACTTAAAACTCTGCGGAAATACGATCGTGAAGATAATTGATATCGTGGCAAAGAACGCAAAAAATAGAATCCCCAGCCATTTTGAACCTTCTGATAGCATGATAAAGAGTAATATCGAAATAACCAATTCGATTCCCAGCAGAATCCAGATTTTCTTTTTTTCTGCATTCTTCTGAAGCTGGTTTAATTCACCGATAAAGCCCTCATACTGGGCTTCGTTATACTCCCAGATCAGTGCTTCGTCTTTCTTTTCCATAAAAGCTTCAAATTGACGAGATCGCCAATAGAAATAGATGGCATAAGCAATAGAAAAACCAATGATAACCACACCGGCATAGCTAAAGTAAAACTGATAAGCTGCCACTGCTTTTATCACAAACGGAATAAAAATAATAGCGACCCCTAAAACAGCAGCAATTAAAGCTAAAACAACTTTCTGTTTTTCAGGATTTTTGATTTCCAACATACCTTTTCACAACCTTTTCAATTTTAGTTTTTTTGCGGACATTTCATTCATTGTCAGCTTAAATTTGTTTGAATTTTTCTCTGACTTCTGTCATTTTCCCACAGGTCATCGTGCCCTCCGGACATGGCCCTTCAACACAGCGGGGTCCACCGTTTTTAAAGAGTAATGGTGCCACTTTTTTACATTCCATAAGCATTTGAGTAGCCAGTTCCCGAATTTCCCACTGAGCGCGGTTGCAGCAACGCTGATTAAAGAAATGCAGCAGTTCCCGGGTATTCATGGTGGTCACAATTTTGGTTTCACAGGCATTGGGCAAAACAAACCGGGCGTCTTCGATGCCCTGCTTTTCAGCGGCCATGGCCGCCTGTTTTTCAGAAAGACCCGCAGCGATTAACGCTTTGGTATACTTTTCTATCAACCTTTCAGCCAGGGCATCATAGGTCTTCTGGGCATTTTCCATTCCTTCCACAAAGATCTTTTCACCATCCGGCAGCGCTTTGATTTCTGGTGGAATCACGTAACTAAACTGACCTTCACTAACATAGCGTTGCGATTTCTGGCTGAAGCTGGCCATCCGATGGCGAACCAGCTGATGGGTTAAAGCCCGGCTCACCCCTTCAATGGCGAAGGTAAAGCTGGCATGCTCGATGGGGGATGCATGGCCCATATCCATCAAACGGGTTAAAAAGCGTTCGACATTCTCATCGGTCAGATCGTCCATGATCTCCCCCGCACCGGCTTTGGAATAACATAGCTTGGCCGCCGCCGCAACCAGTTTTTCGGGTTCCGGGGTGTGTTGAATCAATGTTACACTTAATCTTGTCTCCATAAGATTCTCCTTTCATACAAAAATGTTTCCTGATGATTGTCCACATTTTTTCTTTAAACATAATAACTCATTATAACACTTTTCCCGTGAAAGTACAGTTGATAGTGAGGATCTTAAAAATTTGCAAGTCGACCACCAATTCTTGCCCTAAGGTGACAACTATTTCTATTCCGGTTTTGCTGATTCTTTTATATAATGTGACGAAATGACATGTTTAAGTAGAAGCTGGAGGTAACCGCAATGTTTGGCAATCTTGATACCGTCCCTGAATTATTAAAGAATTATCAGTATCAAACTGGTGAAAAACATAAATTTCTGGGTGACTATTATCGCCTGATGATTGAAGAATCCCCCACCACCGGTGTTGTCATCAATAATTACAACATGGTGCTCAATGTCCAGGATGCCAAGTCCCTTTCCCATAAAGAATTTGTTCTGGATATGTGGTACCGGGAACAGGCCCGGGATGTTTTTGTCGAGGCCATGGCCGCTGCCATCATCAAGGTGGCTCCCTATCAAATCCGTTTTCCCGATTTGAAAATCTATCGACTGGACAACCGCTGGGGTGCCTGTTCACCCAAAAGTCAGCGCGTGATCCTTAATCTCGAGTTGATCAAAACCCCCAAGGAATGCATTGAATACATTGCCTTGCATGAGATGCTGCACTTTCGTTTTCCCAACCACAATCTTTCCTTCTATGGAGCCCTGGGTGCCTTAATGTCTGACTGGAAAGAGCGGGAAGACATGCTCAACCGCAAGTATCGCTTAACCTGAAACCAAAAAGAAGATCTGTCTCATTGAGACAGATCTTCTTTTTTACCTTTGGTTTTAATTCTCGGTTGCCAGCGACATTTTGTGTTTGGCATTCATCCGTTTGGCAAACAATACCAGGATAATCGCCGCAACGTTAATCCCCAGGGTAATAATAAAAGCCAGATTATAACTGCCGCCACTTTTTTCAACGGCATAAGCCGCAATTTGCGGTCCGATAAAGGCACCAATCGAGAGACCAGTCATCATCACCCCATAATTCATGCTCAAATGTTTGATGCCAAAATTATCGGCGGTAATCGATGGGAATAAACCGAATACCCCACCATAGCTGGCGGCGATTAAACAGATGCCCACCATAAAAAGCGGTAAATCTTTAGTGAAATACAAAGCCACCAATCCGGCCCCACTTAAAGCGAACATCACCATCAAGGTATTGTAACGTCCGATTTTATCAGATACTGTACCCCAGACCACGCGGCCGGTGGCATTAGCCAGCCCGATAAAACCAACCGCAAAAGCAGCCTGTTCTGGAGATAACCCGACCATCACCTGGCCGATCGGCGACGCCTGGCTGATGATCATTAACCCAGAGATACAGCCTAACACCATTAATCCCCAGATCAAATAAAAATCTGGCGTTTTTAGCATCTCCCGGGTGGTAACTTCACCGCTGTTCTGGTTGCTTGTCGCTGTGGTAACCTGATTAGTGGTTTCCGATACCGGAGGAGCAGCAATAAAAATGCTCAACACCAGGATTACCCCGGCAAAGATTAAACCCAGAGTCTGAAAGGCCCCCATGACACCTTGGGCGGCAATGAACTGGACTGCTACCGGCGCAAAGATCAGCGAACCGGCACCAAAGCCACCGGCTGTCAAGCCACCAGCCAAACCCTTGTGTTCCGGAAACCATTTAACGGTATTGGATACGGTAATTGAGTAAATCAATCCGATTCCTGACCCGGCAATCAACCCATAGGTGATATAGATCTGATAAACGCTCGTGATCATCCCGCTTAAGTAAAGACCCACACCAAACAGCACCCCGCCTAATAAAACAACGATTCGTGCACCAAAGCGTTTAACCAGCGGACCGGCAAAAATCATTGCAATCGGCAAAACAAACAAGTTAATGGTAAAGGCTATCGATGCCTGGGATGGCGTCCATCCAAAATCTGCCTGTAACGGTTTTGAGAAAACGCTCCAGGCGTAGGCAAAACCAATACACAAGTTAATTACAATGCTGACTGCTAAGATCAGCCACTTTTTATTGTTATTCATTTTCTTTCCTCTTCTATCTTTCTAAGTAATTTCAATATGTTCCCATTCGTTAATATTCATAATCAACCCTTCAGTAAGCCACTCAACTTCAGCCGCCGTTACTTCCGGCGCCAATTCTTCCAGATACAAACCATCTTTTCCAACCCGGAAAACAGCCTTATCGGTGATGATCATATCCACCACCCCGGCGGCGGTTAGTGGCAGTGTACATTGCTTTCTGATTTTAGGGTTATTATACTTGTCGGTATGGGTCATCGCCACCACTACCCGTTTACAGCCGTACAGCAAATCCATCGCACCGCCCATTCCGGTCAACAGTTTTCCAGGAATTTTCCAACTGGCAATACTGCCGTTTTGATCTACCTCCAGCGCACCAACCACTGTCATATCAAGATGTCCGCCGCGGATCATCGCAAATGAAGTCGCCACATCAAAGACTGCCCCACCAGGCAGCATCGTTATTGGTTCGGCTCCGGCATTGGCAAGATCGGGATTGCTTTCCCCCCGTTTGGGTTTGGGTCCAAACATCAGTCCCCCATTTTCAGTCTGCAAAAACACTTGCACCCCTACGGGAATATAATTAGCCGATTCGGTCGGGATGCCGATTCCTAAATTGACATACATTCCATCTTTAAATTCTTTGGCTATTCTTCTGGCAATATAATTTCTAGGCATTTTGGGGCCTCCTATAATTTATTTGTGGCAATCCACAATTCTTCATAAATATTCTTACGTTCTTCATAACTGTGTCCCTGGACAATATAATCGACAAAGATTCCCGGTGTCCCAATGTCTTCACAGGCAATCGCACCAACACCAACTATCTCATCAACTTCGGCAATAACAATATCGGCAGCCGTCGCCATAATCGGGTTGGTATTACTCATCCCCTGATACTGCAAATTTCCTAACGGATCGGCCCGATAGGCTTTGATAATCGCCACATCGGCGCGAATCGGTTTAAATAACAGATAGGGTTTGCCATCAACAATAATTTTTTCGGCCATGTCTTCAACTTCGGTTCCCATCCCGACGGGAGTCACCACGGCTCCCAACCCGGCGCCGCCAGCCCGGATCCGTTCCACAAAGGTACCCATCGGGCTTAACTCCAGTTCCACTTCCTCTGCCACAATCTGTTTGATTAAATTAGGATCCGTTCCCACATGTGATGTCACATATTTTACAATCTGTTTATTTAACACCAGTTTTCCGATATCGACACCACCACCGCGGTAACCGGCACCGATACTGATGACGGTCAGCTCTTTCCTGCCTGCCGCTGCTATTTCATCGATCATTTTTAGCGGAACAGCAGCCCCTAAAAACCCTCCAATCATCACAGTAGTCTGATCCATAATCTTTTTTGCGGCTGCTTGCGTCGTAATTTTTACTGCCATTTCACTGACCTCCTTTTGTCCCTGATATTTACCAAATCGTTGTAAGATGGTTCCTCAATTTAACATGAAACCAGTCATTTGAAACGACATTTTTTTGACTGATAAAAGGAATTTTTCATACTATTTCGCTAGGTTATAAACTAATTTATCTTAAGTATGTGTTTGAGATATTAATGTTACTCTTATAATCGTTATTCAGGTGTCATTAATCCAACTCAAGCACTGTCTTTAAAATAGTGTCTTCAGGATAAAATATCTGTTTATTAAGCTTTTTTAAGATTTCTCAATTTACTATTCTTTTGTTTGTTAAATAACGAATTATATTCAATTTTTCCATCTAATTTTTACCCTTAACTCGCAACTTCGTTTAAAAACAAAAGAATAACTGGATAAAACAGCTAAGCTGTATTATCCAGTTATTCTTGTTTATGTCCCTATTTTTACTTTATTAAAGTCAACCTTAATCAACTCTATCCCGAATTTTTTTTATATTCAAACATGCATTTTCTTTTTCAGCATTCGTCTGGTTTTTTCCGGAATCCGATGATAAATGGTCTGGAGCAACACAATGATGCAGGCCCCCGAGACCGCTACAATCAATGACCAGGTTAAATGCACACCACCCTGAACATTCAAGCTGATGATTCCGTCAATACCGATTGCCAGGACAATCACAAAAAGTATCAGATTTGTCGGGATAAAAATAAACTGGCTTTTATGTCGGGTATGTTTCAGAACAAAGCGAAACAGACTGACATCCAGATAAACCAGGGTGGCAATCGGGAAGGCATAACTTAAAAACCAGCTGGTTTGACTGCCACTGATCAGATAAACCGCTAAACAGGCGATCACCACCGTCACATAGGCACCCAGAAAATTATAATTGGGGTGCAGATACCCCATCGAAAAAAATACAATCGCAAAAATACTGAGATCGGCCAGCGCAATATATTTAAGCAGGACATGATTCCAGGGGTAAACCAGATAAATCACACCGATAATCACCAAAATGCTAATCGCGATAATGGTGAGTGAAAAAAATGCCTGATTCTTTTTTCCCAGATGATCTTCATCATAGGTATTGATCGCTTGGGGATATTTACTGTCATGGGGCAGATTCCCTTGGTTGATATCGGGAACCGGAAAGTCACATAAGGGACAGTTTTTCACATCATCTTCAACTTCAACCCCGCATTTCGGACAATAAGCCATGATCTCACCTCTTATTCGTTTCTATTTTCACTGGAATACCCAGTTGTCTTATTTTTCTGAAAAACAGCTTCTCTATCACCGTTTCGCCGCTGGTTTTGCCAAAGCACAGCGCCAGCCGGTCGTCATAACTGACAGTGACCAGCTTCAGTCGGCTTTCGGCACTGGGGGAAGGAAACACTTCAAATCTTTTAACATAGGGTTTGAGTTCCTCCGGTACCGTGACCACCCCCAGATTGGACAAGCCGCTGGTATATCCCCGTTCACCGTAGCGTTTATAAACCACCGGCATCAACAGCTTTTTTACCCATAAGGGGATGATCCGCAAAAAGATCAGCTGTTCATTACGGACGTTTCTGGAAATATAGCGGTTAATATGCTTGCGATTCATATAAAGCCCCATATAGCCTTTAATCTGTTCAATAATTTCCTCGCGGCTGTAATAGCCCAGGGCCAGATCGAGCTCCGGATTGAGACTGATAAAAAAGTTTCTCAACGTAATCGAAGGAAACATTCTTCTCAGATCGACCGGCACATTGATGGCAATCCGTTGACGACGCTTTTTATGTTCACTGATGGGCAGTCCGATAATATAGTCCTGAATGCTCTCGAAATACAGCGCCAGTATGAATTGGGTCAGTGTACAGCCATATTTTTTGGCCAGAGCCAGCAGTGGTGCTACCGGCACAAAGCCGGTCAGTAGCAGGTATTCGCCCTTGTCAAGCAGGGGGAAAGGGAAATGAAAAACCTTTTTGCTGCCCGGCGGCGGCGGAACCTTCTCTTCATAGTAAACCTTAAACGAATCCTCAAACTCGCCCGGATCAACTTCCCCGGTAATATCCATCGCTTTGCCCAGATCTTTAGGGATAATCCCCTTTAACTGCTTAAAATATTCAATGATCAGCGTTTGTAAAAAGGCCAATCCTCCACTGCCGTCACAGATACTGTGATTAAATTCGACATGAATGTACTTTTTGTAATAAAGCACCCGAAAGGGAAAGGTTTTTCCCTGCCGCTGCCGCATCGTTTTACAGGGATAAAAGGTCTCTTCTTCAACCTTTGGTATGGCTTCAGTATGCTCATAGTAATACCAGAAAAAGCCACGCTTTAAGGTTACCTGAAAATAAGGAAAGCGGTGGATCATCAGCTCGAGGGCTTTTTGCAGGGTTTCCGCTTCGACCGCTTCAGATAATTCCACCGTCATCCGGTACACCGTCGTTATCCGTGACGAGGCAATAGCGGTATAAAGCACCCCGGCATTATCCAGGGAATAGAATTTTTTCTTATGATTTTTTTCTTCCATCATCAACCCCCGCCTCTGAGAAAGTTCCTCCGAAAAGTGATTAGAAAATCGTCAAACTGATCATTTTCCACCACCATGGTGACGTCCACCGCACACAGAGAACAAACCCCAATCGTCTCCTGACGCTCGTCAGAGAGGCTTACCTGCCAGTAATCACCAATATAAGTATGATCAACAACTCGGGTTGCTAAGCTGGCCAGATACTGCTCAAACTGCCGTCTGGGGATCCCCCGCATCTTGAGAGTCTTGATGGTAAATTGATCTGCATCAACTGTTTTTTTATTTTCTCCATTGCGATCAGTCATTTTTCGCTCATTTCTTTTCGTATTTTGCAATACTATTTTAACATAACCGCCTTAAATAATCGCTGAAATTCTCCTTAAAGGGTTCTTTCTTTTAGCAAATTTTCTGCTCAATTTTTAATTCCCAATTCGCCATAAGTAAAATTATTGTCCTTCGTTTACAGGCTTTTTTATGAGATTGTTAAAAAAATGGTTAAAATTTTTCTCTTTACTTTTAAAATTGTTTTTCAGTCCGCTAAATTGCTGTTTTTAGCAATAAATCGGTTAATCTGCAATGCTTAGCGGTCTTAAGAATGCTTTATATTACCCTTGAAACTAGCCCCTTACCATGTTAGAATACACCTAATTGAATATAACAGAGTAGACAAGATGCGTAAAGTGTTAGAGGATGGGAAGTTGCCTTTAAACGAAATGAACTCATTGCGATATCTTGTTGCTTCCGCTGGACCCCTTAACAACCAATTAAGGGTTGCGGAAGCATTGCTTAAACATTTTGTTTTATTTGAGTAATGCTTTTTTTATTTGGTTTTAGTAAAAACCATTCCGGATCAATATGAGATTGATTCGGCGATAGGAGAAAAATGATTGATCAAAAGAAAATTCAAGAAGCTGTTACCATGATTCTGGAAGCCATCGGCGAAGACCCTAGCCGGGAAGGCCTGCTTGAAACCCCAGCCCGTGTTGCCCGGATGTATGCCGAAATTTTTTCCGGAATGAATCAAACCGCCGAAGTTCATCTGGCCAAAACCTTTCCGGTAAAATCCGATGATATTGTTATCGAACGGGATATTCCTTTTTATTCGATGTGTGAACACCACCTGTTGCCATTTTACGGCAAGGTCCACATCGCCTACATTCCTAATGGTCGGGTTGCCGGACTTTCCAAACTTGTCAGAACGGTTGATGTCTACGCCAAAAAACCACAGCTTCAAGAAGTATTAACCACCGAAATCGGCGAAGCGATTATGGAATATCTAAATGCCCGCGGGGTAATGGTGATTGTCGAAGCCGAGCATTTATGTATGAATATGCGCGGTGTCAAACGTCCCGGTACCCGAACCGTTACGGCCATGCAAGCCGGTATATTCACCCATAACAAAGAGCTGAAAGACGAAGTCCATAAACTTTTAAGCATCAAATAGGACGTGGTTAATGGATCAGTTAAAAAACACCAATTTACTTTATCAGAACAAAGACTTTCAACGCTATATTGAGACTATAAAAGCCTGTGAGATTACCCGACAATTTTGTCGTCACGATATGGACCATTTTTTATCCGTTGCCCGCATTGCCCGCATAAAGACCATCGAAGCCGGTTTAAACTTCTCCCGGGATCTTATTTATACAACGGCATTGCTCCACGATATCGGCCGTTATGTCCAATATCAGGATAAAACGCCCCATGAAATTGCCTCTCACCAATTGGCAATCCCTTTACTGGAAAACCTCGATTACACTGCCGCTGAAAAAACACTGATCCTCGATGCGATCCTCAACCATCGAAATTCAAAGGCACAGGGATTTAGCAAAATATTTTATGAAAGTGATAAATTATCCCGGGCATGTTTTTGCTGCCCGGTAGAATCAGAATGTGATTGGTCAAGCCAAAAGAAAAACTTGACCATTGTTTATTAAAGGAGTCTTCATGCAAATTGGCAATAAAAACTTTGACTTAAACAAGGAGATCCTCATTATGGGGATCTTAAACGTTACTCCCGATTCGTTTTCTGACGGCGGTAAATTCAATAATCTCGACGCCAGTCTGAAACAGGTGGAAAAAATGATTGCTGATGGTGCCGATCTCATTGATCTCGGCGGCGAATCAACCCGACCCGGTCATACCCAAATCAGTGATGCCGAAGAAATCGATCGCGTTGTACCAATGATCGAAGCGATCAGCCAGCGCTTTGACATCCCGATTTCAATTGACACCTACAAGGGATCCGTCGGCGAAGCCGCTCTCAAGGCTGGCGCCAACCTCGTCAATGATATCTGGGGCTTTAAATACGACCCCACCCTGGCCGAGATTACTGCCCGCTACCAGGTTCCCTGTGTGCTGATGCATAACCGCAACAATCAGAATTACACCAATCTGATGACCGATATTAACCGTGATCTTCAAGAATCAATTGATATCGCCCTGAAAGCCGGTATCTCACAAGATGCCATCATCCTTGACCCCGGCATCGGATTTGCCAAGGATTATGCTCAGAATATGGAAACCCTTAACCATCTGGAATCCCTGAAAAGTTTGGGCTATCCGATTCTTTTGGGGACCTCCCGCAAAGGCTTTATCGGCCTGACCCTCAACCTGCCCGTAAATGAACGGGTTGAAGGCACAGTCGCCACAACGGTGATCGGTATTATGAAAGGTGCCGCGATTATTCGCGTTCATGACGTTCTGGAAAATAAACGGGCCGCTCAAATGACTGCCACCATTTTGAAAGGAGCACCATGGACAAGCTCTATATAAAAGATTTTGAGGTCTTTGCCTATCATGGGGTTTTCCCCGAAGAAAAAACCCTGGGTCAAAAATTTCTGATTTCAGTGACCCTGAAACTGGACATGCAGGAAGCCGCCCTGACTGGCGATCTGACTAAGTCGGTTCACTATGGCGAGCTTTGTCATGCCCTGGAAGTGGAATTCAAAAAACAGAGCTATGATCTCATCGAAACCGCCGGGGAAATGCTGGCGACCTACGTTTTAAAACACTATCCAATGGTTAAACACGTCAGCATTACCATTAAGAAACCCTGGGCCCCGATTTTGAAATCCATGGATACCGTCGCGATTGAAATTAACCGCGGCTGGCATCAGACCTTTATCGGCTTGGGGACTAATATGGGTGACCGCCATCAAAATTTATGCGATGCCATTGCCGCGATTAAAGGCACCCCCGGCATTGAGGTACTGACCGAGTCCACCATTATCGAAACCGAACCCTGGGGATACACCGATCAGGATGCATTTCTCAATTGCGTCCTGAAGTTAAGAACCACCCTGCCACCGTCGGTCCTGATGAGCTTATTGCTGGAGATCGAACTGGGACTCAAACGCGAACGGACGATCCACTGGGGTCCGCGGACGATCGATCTGGACATTTTATTTTATGACAACCTGGTTACCGATGATCCCCATGTGATCCTGCCCCATCCCCGCATCCAGGACCGGGCTTTTGTGATGGAATCAATGGCTGAAATTGCTCCAAACTTTGTTCATCCCCTGCTGAATAAACGGATGAGCGAAATTTTTGAATCCTTAAAAACGATATAAAAAAAAGAGACGAATTGAAATCATCTTTCGATTCGTCTCTTTTTTTAAAGGCACGATTTAATCATTTTATCCAAAACAAATGGCATAGGCGGTCCGGCTCGGTGTCGTCAGACCGACATCAGTCACCGTGACGCCGATTTCCGCTTCGACATTTTCAAACAGATCAAAGATCTTTTTCCCGGAGTCCAGGCGAAACCCCTCTTCGCCGGGATAGATACACTCCTTTATCTCCACACCATAACGAATTCTGACATCGCGAATCAGCGCTTCTCTGGCAAATTCACAGGCAAAATTACAAAGTTCCATAATAATGTACTGATCCAGCACATTTTCCCGGGAAAAGCAATAATTCTCAATTTCAACGCCGGCAGTGACAATATTCGGAATCACACAAGTCGCCTTCGAAATTTTTTCCACTCCGGCTTCACTGACAAATTCGACTCCATCCAGCGTAAAGTGGCTAGCATCAATGATTTTAGCTTCACAAACCCGATATAAAACCTTTGGTTTTGGAATATTTCTTGCGGTTTCAAGAATCCGTTCAATCGGGATTGCCCGTTTGGATCCTTTTTTCATCCGGATATGCTCATAAAATTCGACTTCGTTCAAGAAAAATCCCAGGTTAGTCATTGTAATGCTGCTCATCTTCATACACTCACTCTTTCTAATAAGCGCGCGCGAAGTACGCCATTTTCTGGGCCGGTTTGCCGCAACAGACACATTTTCCTTCGTACAATACTTCCTGTTCCTCATCAAATGGGATACAACGGATTGATGCCCCAGTCTCTTCCTTGATCTTATCTTCGCAACTGCGTTCACCACACCACATTGCTTTGATGAATCCCGGATTTTCTTTTAGATTCGTTTTGAATTCATCCATATTCTCCGCCGTTGAGGTTTTTTCTTCCCGCATTTTCAGAGCCTTATCAAAAAGGTTGGCCTGTATTTCTTTGAGCAGATCATCAACTGCCTGAACCACCTGATCCAGACTAACCTGAATTTTTTCACCGGTATCGCGGCGAGCCAGAACACATTGGCCATTTTCAATGTCACGCGGACCAATTTCCAGACGGATTGGCACGCCCTTCATTTCCCACTGATTAAATTTCCAGCCTGGCGAATAACCATCCAGATCATCCACCTTAACGCGGAAGTCTTTGCCGAGGGTTTTACTGATTTCCCAGGCTTTGTCCAGAACCCCTTCTTTATGTTGAGCAACCGGAATGACCACCACTTGAATCGGGGCAATTTTCGGCGGCAGCACCAGACCGTTGTCATCACCATGAACCATAATAATCCCCCCAATTAAGCGGGTTGATACCCCCCAGGAGGTATGATATGGAAAGGACTGCTCATTATTGCGGTCCAGATAAGTAATTTCAAAAGCCTTGGTAAAATGCTGACCAAGGTTGTGAGAGGTACCCGATTGCAGCGCCTGACCGTCATGCATCAGCGCTTCCATCGTATAGGTGGCATCAGCGCCGGCAAATTTTTCCTTATCACTTTTTCGACCTACCACCATTGGCATGGCCAGATGGGTTTCAGCAATTTCGCGATAGATGCCGAGCATCTGCATCGTTTCGGCCTGCGCTTCTTCAGGGGTTTCATGAAGGGTATGACCTTCCTGCCATAAAAACTCGGAAGTTCTCAAAAACGGCCGGGTGGTTTTTTCCCAACGAACGACCGAACACCATTGATTATATAAATATGGCAGCTGCCGATAGGAGTTTAACCACTTGGCATACATGCTGCAGATAATCGTTTCCGAGGTGGGCCGGACACATAAACGCTCGGCCAGTTCTTTGTCACCGCCATGGGTGACCCAGGCAACCTCCGGGGCGAATCCTTCGACATGTTCAGCTTCTTTCGTCAGCAGGCTCTCAGGAATCAAAAGTGGAAAATACATGTTTTCGTGGCCGGTATCTTTGAACCGTTTGTCATAGGCACCCTGGATCAGCTCCCAAATCGCATAGCCATAGGGACGAATGACCATAAAGCCTTTCACTGGCGAATAATCCACTAATTCGGTTTTAGAAATGACATCCGTATACCATTGGGGAAAATCTACCGCCATCGGCGTAATTTCTTTCACTTGATTTGTCTGTTTTTTTCCCATTGTTCTTCTTTCTCAGACTTCGTCTG
>CAZEBY010000031.1:0-30692 GCA_964510565.1 uncultured Lachnospiraceae bacterium
GGAATAATTTGATTAAATCAGGACTGTTTTGACACTTATAATTTGACAATTAACAGGATAGCGTGACAAACCAAAGCTGGCCCGGATCGGTAGTGGCTTATTTTCAATGATCAGATCATCGATGAGTTGTTGTCGTAAATTTTCAATATAGGCATAAAGGGCAGCATCAGTCAGGGGGCGTTTAATAATTAAGGCAAACTCATCACCGCCCAATCGTCCCAGCATGTCATCGCCATGGATGGCATCCTTTAATTTAGAAGAAACCTCCTGGAGCAACAAGTCTCCCACATGGTGCCCCAAGGTGTCATTGACTTGCTTAAAGTCATCCAGGTCGATAAAAGCAAGGGCAAAATGAAGATCAGGTTCTTCAATCGAGGTGATCAGTTGATCAATTCGACTGATCAGCATTTTACGGTTCGGCAGCTCGGTGAGCATGTCAATAAAGGCCATATGGCTTAATTTTTCTTCATTCGCTTTAATAATTTGATTGTAGGCTGTCAGGAGATCGTTCTGTTCAGCCATTTTTTGATTTTTAATGGTAATCTCATCGATTTTCCGGTGATAATTGACAATGAACAAATAAATAATAGAGATGATAAATATAGTGGAGATCGGAACGATAACCATCGGTTTGCCGTGCATATCGGGTTGACTCAAGCCGGAGATCGTAATGTTGAGAATCAGAAGCAGGTTTAATAGGACGGATAGGGTATAGCCCCATTTTTTTATTCGAATCGTCAGAAAAATTGAAATAAAAACTTGAATTTGCGAAAGAATAACGCCGACATCTGCAATTGGTTTTAATTGAGAATCTAGAAAGCCAAGTAGGATAAAAAATGCAGTACAAAGTGCGGCAGTAATCCATTGGATGATTACATTGCTTGAAAGGTAGGCTTCATTATCAAAGATGCGGCTAATGGGACCGGACTTTTTCTTAACAGACATAAGGGATACTCCTTTCTGCGAGGGGATCGGATTAAATATTACGGTTAAAATAACAAATAGGGTCTGTTATTTTTGATTAATTATTGATATGATAAGACAAGTAAGTTATTTCAATTATAATACCCTTGGCGGATTGAGGCAATCAGAGAATGAGGAAGAATATTGCTGAAATAATTAATAGCAGCGTCCGAAGGGATCAATAAATTGCAACGGATTGATTCTAAATAATTTAGATCTATCAATGATATGATAACGATTGACTAATAAAAATGGGTCATTGAAGAAGGCGGAGATGGTGGCAAATGAAACTGAAATATAAAATAATCATAATCGCCCTTTGCAGTGCTGCAGTATTGCTGGGGGTCACCTACGGGATTTTTTATTGGGTTTTTTATGGCTATGTTGAGGATGCCCAGAAAAATCAGATGGATAAAGATTTTGAAATGGTTGAAACGATCATTGAAAATGAAGAAGAAAATTTCAACAGCATTTTAAAGGATTGGGCCTATTGGGATGACACCTATAACTTTATCAATGACCGTAATCCCAATTATGTCACGGTCAATCTCAATGATGAGACCTTGGAAAACTTGAGCTTAAATATGATGGTCTTTGTCAATCAAGCCGGGGAGGTAGTCGGAGCTGACGATTTTGACCTGACCGCAGAACAGACGGCGGCGCTGATCGAAAAAATTACCCGGAATAACTTTTATACCGGGCTGTTGACTGATGAAGTGGATGTCACAACACAATTGATGATACTGGAAGGACAGCCCTATTTGATCGCCGCCGGGCGGGTTAACAATTCCAATCATAATGCGGTCAGTAATGGCAGTCTGGTGATGGTCAGAACCTTTGATGACGAAATGAGGGCTTACATTGAATCATTGACCGGCATCAATGTGGAATTGAGAGCAGCGGGAACGACCGTCGCCATTTTGGAAAACCAGATTAGCAAAAGAAAATTTGATGATAAAACCTTTCTGACAAGCAGTCGCTATGTGCGCGATGGCAATGGCGAAGAAAGCATTGTGATGACGCTCTCCCGGGCGGAAGAAAATTACAGCTTTGTCAAGCAGCAGGTTAATCACTTTACGGTCAGTTTTATCGTGCTGCTCATGTTTTTGCTCGGTATTGATTACTGGCTGGTAGATCGTTATTTTTTAAAACGGATTAAAAAGCTGATCACCTTTACCCAAGAAGTCGGAATAAAACGGGATACCTCGCTGGCCATCGAAATGGCAGGTCAGGACGAAATCAAAACCCTGGCGGTTTCCACCAATCAGATGCTCAAGGAGATTGACCAGGCCAATCAGAATATCAGAATGATGGATGAGCGCTACCGCCTGATTATGGAAGCCACCAATGACGGCTATCTGGATATCTGGTTAAAAAGAAAAGAAGCCTATATCAGTCCTGAGTGGAAACAGTTAATTGGTTATCAGGGAAAAGATGGTCGTCAACTCTATGAGGATTATTTTTTAAAAATTCACGAGGATTGTAAGAAACGCCTGGAGAGCAGTTTTATCGATATGCTTAGTGGTAAGGTGGACTATTTTGAAGGGGAATACCGGGTTCTCTCCGAACTTTATGGCGTGATCTGGGTTTCCCATCGTGGCAAGGTGGTTCAGCGGGATCAAAACAACGAACCACTTCGCTTTATCAGTACCCTCTCGGATATTACCAGGAGAAAAATCAACGAGGAAGAAATTCTCTTTTTGAGCTATTCAGATCCCCTGACCCGGCTTAAGAACCGGGCTTATATGAAAAAGCAATTTGAAGTTCTCAGTCAGCAAAAGGATGCCCATTATTTTATCATTATGTGTGATATCAACGGTCTCAAGCTAACCAATGATGCCTTTGGCCATCAGGAGGGGGATCAGGTGATGGTGGCGGTGAGCAACGTGCTCAGGCGGGTGTGCCGACCCACCGACTATATTTCCCGATGGCCCGGCGATGAGTTTGTGATTCTGCTCAAGGACATCGATCAGCAAGGTGTCTGTCAGCTGATCCGGGAGATTGCTGATGAAATTGATGCGATTCGGGATTTCCACTTGAATGTCAGTCTCGCCATCGGTTACGCAGAAAGCAATGTCGATCTGAAACGGCCGGAAGATGTCCTGAATCTGGCGGAAAACCGGATGTATCGCAATAAGCTGATGGAAAGCAGCAGTTCCCGGAATGCCACAATCCGCTCGCTGGCCCGCACCCTTCATGAAAAAAGCACCGAAACCGAAGCGCATACGATGCGGCTCACTCAAATGAGCAAGGCTCTGGGCAGTCGTCTCGGCTTGCGCAAAGATCAGCTGGATGAGCTGGAACTGTTATCGCTGCTTCATGATATTGGCAAAATCGGGATTCCGGAATATATTCTCGATAAACCGGCCAAACTTAGTCTAGAAGAGTGGGAAATCATAAAAACCCATCCGGAAATCGGTTACCGGATTGCCAAATCCACCCCGGCACTGGAACATATTGCCGAGGATATTCTGGCCCACCATGAAAAATATGACGGCAGCGGCTATCCCAACGGCTTAAAAGGAGAGACGATTCCCTATCTGGGTCGCATCATCAACGTGATCGATTCCTTTGATGTCATGACCCACAGCCGCAGTTATAAAAAAGCCAACGATTTGTCCTACGCCATCAGCGAGCTGAATGCCTGTTCCGGCACTCAGTTCGATCCCGAAATTGTCACGGCTTTTCTTAAGATGATTGAAGAGGAAGGGTTACTGGTACAGCTCGAAATTTGAGGATTAAGTGATAATCAGAAATATTAGAATAGGGAATAAGAAGAGGAGGAACAAGTCATGACAGAGCTAATTCAATTGGGGGCCATGGCTCCAGATTTTGCCTTGATGGATCAAAACGGCGAGTTGATCACCCTGAGTCAGTTAAAAGGAAAAAAGGTGCTCTTGTCCTGGCATCCGCTGGCTTGGACCTCGGTATGCACCGACCAGATGCGTGCGCTCGATCGCAATGCCAATCGCTTTGCTGGGAAGAATACCGTGGTGTTGGGACTCAGTGTTGATCCGCAGCCCGGCAAATCAGTTTGGGCCCGGGCGTTATGTTTAAAACAGCTCAAGATTCTTTCAGATTTTAATCCCCTAGGGGCGGTAGCCCGGGCTTACGGGATCTTCAGCGAGGAACATGGTGCTTCCAAGCGGGCCAATATCCTGATCAATGAAACGGGAATGGTAATCTGGGTCAAAAAATATGAAATCCGGACCCTGCCGGATGTCGAAGAGGTATTGGGGAAATTGAAATAAGTCCGTAGTTTTTCCAGCGTTTCGCAATCCCCAAAATTGCGAAATGGTTTTAAATTTATCGGTCGGTCGATACCCGGGGTAACCCGGGTGTTTTTTGAATCGTTTGGGGTATAAAAACAAACAGATTTGAAACGAAGGGATGAAAACATGAGCAGAAAGAAAATCATCGTCATCGGAGCTGGGGTCAGTGGCCTTGCCAGCGCCCTGCGGTTGTTGAATGAGGGCTTTGAGGTGGAGCTTTATGAGAAAAATGCGGAGGTCGGGGGACGGATGGGCGTTATTTCCGAAGCCGGTTTTACCTTTGATCTGGGCCCGACGATTCTGATGATGCCCCAGATTTATGAAGAGGTGTTCAGCAGCTGTGGCCGTAATCCGGCTGATTATCTCCAGATGGAGCGGCTGGATCCGATTTATAAGGTGTATTTTGGCGATGGCACGACCCATGAGGCATCTTCGGAACTGAGCAGTCTGATTAAAACCCTGGAGTCGGTCGGTGAAGCCGAAACCCAGGGTTATCTGGCCTATCTGGCCGATATCTATCAACGTTATCTGGTCGCTAAGGAGCATTTTATTGAGCGATCCTTTCGCAGCGCCACTGACTTTTATAATCCCAAAACGCTGCTGGCCGGGCTGCGGCTCAAAACCTTTGACAATGCCTTCGACTCGGTCGGGAAGTTCGTCAAAGATCAAAAACTCAAGGAGTTGCTGAGCTTTCAGACCCTTTACATTGGCATCTCGCCTTTTAATGGGCCCTCGATCTATACGATCATTCCAATGATCGAACTGACCTATGGGGTCTGGTTTTTAAAAGGCGGAATGCGGGCCATGGCGCTGGCGATGGAAAAACTGTTTTTGGAAATGGGTGGCAAGCTGGTGCTTAATGCCGCGGTGGAGCGGATTAATTTTGATGGCAAGCGGGCTCGCAGCGTCACGGTTGCAGGCCAGGAGCAAACCGCTGATGCGGTGGTCTGTTCGGCTGATTTTCCCTATGCCATGAAAGCCCTGCTGCCGGATGATTTTAAACATAAAAAATATCAGCCAGCCAAGGTCGAGGCGCTGGACTATTCCTGTTCAGCCTACATGCTTTATCTGGGTCTTAACAAGCGGGACTTTCCCGGTCTCAACGTTCACAATCTGGTCTTTTCCGACGATTTTAAGGGAAATCTTGACGATATCTTTGCCGGACGCTTTCCGGCGGACCCGTCGATCTATGTTTATGCGCCAGCCCTGCTGGATGAGAGTCTGGCCCCTCCGGGGCAATTGGGCCTTTATGTCCTGGTGCCGGTGCCTAATTTAAAAGACGGTCCGCTCGACTGGGAGGATCAGGCTACTTTGGCAGGCTACCGCCAACAGGCGCTCGATAAGATTCGCAAGATTAAACCGCTGGCGGATTTCAAAGACTATATCATTTTTGAAAAAGCCTATACACCCCTTGATTTCCGGGATGATTTCAACGCCCTGTTCGGAGCGACATTCGGGCTGCGGCCGACGCTTTTGCAGAGCAATTACTGGCGGCCCCAGCCCAAGGCGATGAATTATCAAAACCTGTATTTTACCGGTTCCAGTGCCCATCCCGGGGCAGGCGTGCCGATTGTATTGACCTCGGCCAAGATTACCGTGGCCGAAGTGGTGAGGGATTTTAAATGAGCGAAGAAGAGATTCAAAAAGATTTAAACTGGTGCGAAACTCTGATCCAGAAAAATTCCAGCAGTTTTTACCGGGCTTTTCGTAAATTACCGAAAGAACAGGCCCAGGCCGTGTTTGCCATTTATGCCTTTTGTCGGATTGCCGATGATGCCATCGATGTCGACAACAACCCGGCAGCCGTCAGCGCGATGGCGGTTAAGCTGGCGGCTTTTGAAGAGGGAGAAACCCCGGATGAACCAATGTGGCGGGCGCTGCGCTGGGCTTTTGACCATTTTCCGCTGAAGATTCGACCCTTTGAGGAAATGCTGATCGGCCAGCTTCAGGATGTTGATTTTAAGCAACCGGAGACCTTCAATCAGCTGCTCAACTATTGCTATCTGGTGGCGGGAACAGTTGGTTTAATGCTTTGTCCGCTATTGGCCGAGCCGGTAACCAAAGAAGCAGAAGACTTGTCGGTCGAATTGGGGATTGCCATGCAGCTGACCAATATTTTGCGGGACGTGGGTACCGATTATCGGCTGAAGCGGATTTATCTGCCGGAGGATTTAATGATCGCGCTGGGCGTTAGTCCTGAGGAGCTTGCCGGACCGGAACCGACTCCCGAATTAATCCGGCTGTGGGAGCATCTGGCCACGGAAGCGGAAAGCCGCTATCAAAAGATCACAACAAAGCTGGCGGTGTTTGACAATAAGGCTCGGATGCCGGTGTTATTATCGCTGCTTTATTACAGCAAAATTCTAAAACGCTGTCGCAAAGCGCGGTATCGACTGCTGGATCGACGAATTTATGTGCCCAACTGGGAAAAGGTGATGCTTTTTATTTCAGCCAACGGCCAGCTATTATTGACATCGTTTTGGCAGTAAATGACAAAGAATGGAGGCATACGATGGAAAATATCTGGAATTATCACAATCTTCTGGGAATTATTGTTTCGTTTATTTATGTGTTTGGGGTAATATTTCTGGCCAAATTTTTGGAGCGCTTTGGTAAAGAAGCCAGCCGCAAGGCGGTTCACATCCTGGTTTGCAACTGGTGGTTGCTGGCGATGGTCTTTTTTGACAGCCCCATCTGGGCAGCGGTGGTGCCGGCCTGTTTTGTGGTCCTGAATTATCTGTCCTATCGCTTCCAGATCTTTTCGTCAATGGAACGGGGGGGCGGAAAAGGCGATTTGGGCACGGTCTATTATGCCATTTCACTGCTTGTGCTGGCTTTGATCACCTTCGGGCCGCTGCATAACCCGGTGGTTGGCGGGGTGGGGATTCTGATTATGGGTTATGGTGATGGTTTGGCCGCCGTGGTGGGTACCCGGTGGCCAAAGTGGCCGTATCAAATATTCGGATCCGAAAAAACCTTGTCGGGCAGTCTGACGATGCTGGGTGCTTCGTTTCTGGTGATGACACTTCTGCTGGCAGCTACCGGTCAGCCCCAGGTGTTAATCCCGGCGATTACCCTGGCGGTGCTGGCAACGGTGCTGGAAGCTGCAACCCCGCTAGGGCTTGATAATCTGACCGTGCCACTGGTCAGTGCCGGCACCTATTATTTTTTATTTGTCTAAACGGAGGGATCAAATGGAAAGCTTAACAAACTATAGTCTGGCGGCGCAAACCGGATCAACGCTGGAACATCTGGTTTATATTTTTTTGTCGTTAGCGGTTTCCGTTTTTGCCTTGAGACGCAATGCCTTAACCCGATCGGCGGCTCTGGGGGCCTTTTTACTGGCTGTGAGCCTCTACCTGGCTGGCGGGCCGCTGTTTTTTATCCTATTGATGGTATTTTTTTTCAGCTCCACTTTTTTGTCCCATTTTAAAGCCAGCTATAAAGATCCCATTGAGGCCCGGCTCCATGCCAAGTCCGGCCCCCGGGATCTGGTTCAGGTCGGGGCTAATGGCGGCGCCGCACTGATTATGGCCGTTCCCTTTGCCTTATCCCAGAATCCGGGCTATCTGGTGGCGGTAGCAGCCTCCTTTGCGGCCTGCAATGCCGATACCTGGGCATCGGAAATCGGGATTCTCAGCAAGAAGGCCCCGGTTTCGCTGCTCACCTTAAAACCGGTCAGTCCCGGGCTTTCCGGGGGAGTCAGTCCGCTGGGATTTTTAGCGGCGTTGGGCGGGTCGGCCGTGGTGGCCTTAACCTATGGTCTTTACCAGTTGGCGGCCGGTAACAGCGGGGTGCTGTTATTGATGCAAATCCTGATCATTACTTTTGGAGGGATGCTGGGGTCGATTTTTGACAGTTTAATGGGGGCTGCCATTCAGGCCAAATATATCAGCCATGAAACCGGTGAGTTGACCGAAAAACCGGCACATAACAATAAACCCAATCGGCTGTATAGCGGGTTGGCCTTTGTTGATAATGATTTTGTTAATTTTGCCAGTTCACTGCTGGCCGCCACGCTGGTGCTGCTTTTTGTTCAGCTGCAGTAAAAGCGGCGATGAGGCAGAGTACAACTGTTTATATGAAAGGAAAAGACCGATGATTAAGCAGGCATATTTTCAGGGGAAGAATAAAAAGCGCCGCTATTTTGAAGGCTGGTATTTTAAATGTATCAGTGCCGATCGCCAAAATGCCATTGCCATTATTCCGGGAATGGCGATTGATCCCCTGGGGAACCGACAGGCCTTTATCCAGGTCATTAACGCGGTCACCGGAAAAACCGGGTATCATCAGTTTCCTTATCCGGAGTTCAAGGCCGGAGCCGATCGGTTTGATGTCGAAATTGAGAATAACAGATTTAATGCTCAGGGCCTGTCTTTAAATGTCGACACCGAAGCCGGCAGCATTAAAGGGCGGTTGACTTTTCATAACAGCCGTCCATTTCCTACGGGGCTCAAACACCCGGGGATCATGGGACCCTTTGGTTGGTTGCCCTTTATGGAATGTTACCACGCCATTATCCATCTCTATCACGAAATAAAGGGCGATATAGAGCTGGATGGGCAGTTGCTCGATTTTAATGGCGGAGTCGGTTATATTGAAAAAGATTATGGCCGATCCTTTCCCAAAACCTATCTCTGGCTACAGGCTAGCCATTTTGAAGGGGGCGAGGCCTCGTTTGTCTTCTCCCGGGCCAATATTCCTTTTTTAGGGATGGCGTTTCCCGGTTTTTTTGCTTACTTCACTGATTTTGACGGGATCGCCTGGCGTTTTGCCACTTATAATTTTTCGCGACTGGGAAAATGGGAAGTTGATAGCGTAAAGGGAACCTGTGCCGGGATTCTTGAAGGTCCAAATGGTGCGCTGGTTTTTAAAGCGCAGATGGCCGGTGGCGGTCGGCTGCGGGCGCCGGTGGATGGACTGATGGATCGGGAGATTATCGAAAGTATCACCGCCAGGGTTTGGGTACGTTTAATAAACAATCAGGGCGATATTATCTTTGAAAGCACCAGCAGCGAAGCCGGGATGGAAATCTGTCTGGATGAAGGGGTTGCAGTAAAAAAAGAATCTGCATAAAATAAACCAATTAGCAGGAATAATTTTTGATTGAAGTTGCTAAAAAGGTGTTTTATTCGGGATTACAGTTGTGATATAATAGGTCAAATTGAATAATCATTTTCAGGTGCCCTTCGGGGAGAATAGGAAAATAAGTGAAAAGCTTATACGGGCCCGCCGCTGTAAATTGGGAATGGCTGTCTGGATGCCACTGTTTAAAAAATGGGAAGGCGACAGCGATGATGATCATGAGTCAGAAGACCTGCCTGAGAATTAGATGTTGAGAGATGTGGAAAGTCTACGCTTTATTGGCGTAGCTTTTTTTTGTTTAAAAAAGGGTTCGATAGGCTTTGTAAACAGTGGTCAGAGAATAAAAAATAAGGGAGGGACGAATTGAAAGCAGTGGTATTGGAAAAACCGGGGGAACTGGTGATAAAAGATAAGGACATGCCGGTCTGTGGTGATGGCGAGATGCTTGTTAAGGTCAGAGCCTGCAATATTTGCCGAACTGATTTAAAATGTACCACCATGGGGCAACGGGATCTGGTTTATCCCCGGGTATTAGGACATGAAATTGCCGGAGTAATCATTGCCAAAGGTAAAGGGGCAAGCGCTCAGGTGGGTTCCCGGGTGCACATTCACCCGGGGATTTCCTGCGGGGTCTGTGACTATTGTAAAAGTGGTCAGGATAATCTCTGCGATCAGATTAAGATTATGGGCTTTAATTTTGATGGTGGTTTTCAGGAAGTGATCAAAATTGACAAGCAGGCGATCAAATCCAAGATTGTCAATCTGATCAAGAATGATGAGCTGGCGTATGAAGAAATATCGTTTATTGAACCGCTGGCCTGTTGTGTCAACATTCAGGATCGCCTTCAGTTGAACCGGAAAGCGGTGCTGGTCATTATCGGTGGCGGCCGTTTGGGCCTGCTTAACCTGTTTGTGGCGAAAGCGGAAGGAATCCGAAATGTGATCCTGATTGAAGCCAATGAAGAGCGTCGCAACCGAGGAAAAGCATTGGGCTTTGATGCCGTTTTTAGTGGCGACGAGCCGGATCTGCTCGATCAGTTAAAAAGTTGCAGCAATGGTCATGGTGTCGACGGGGTGATCCCCTGCTGTCCGGGACCAGAGGCCTTTGATCTGGCCCTGGAAATCCTCAGAAAAAAAGGAACGCTGGGTTACTTTAGTGGACTAACCCGCAATGACGACTTTCAGCTGGACATTAACCGGATTCACTACAAGGAAATTTCCGTAGTCGGCTCCTATGGCTGCAGTGTCAATCATAGTCTGAAGGCCAAAGCCCTGCTCGAATCAAGAAAAATTGATGTCCGGCCGCTTATTTCCCATCGGGTCAAACTGGAAGAACTGGAACGGGGAATGGACTATATCCGAAACGGTGATGGTTATTCAACTATTGTGGTAATGAAATGATGGCCGTCTGTCAAAGCGATAGCGAAGCAGTAATGAATTTAAAAATAACGAAGAGTAAAATAAGAGGAGCAATTAAATGGAAAAAGCAATCAGTATGAAAGATTATGGTCAGGTGATTACCCAGCTGATCAATAAAGAAAACCTGTCAAAAGAGGATTCCAAAGAAATGTTTATGGAAATATTAAGTGATAAACAAACCGCAATGCAGCAGGGCGCTTTTTTGGCAGCTCTTAGTGCCAAGGGGGCGACCCCGGCGGAAGTAGCCGGCAGTTTTGAAGCGATTTACGAGGTGGACACCTTTAAGGTGGAACCGGTCACTGAGTTTCCAATTGTGGATAACTGCGGCACCGGGATGGATAGTTTTAAAACCTTCAATATCAGCACCGTGGCCTCGATTATCGCGGCCGCCGCTGGAATTCCGATGGCCAAACACGGTTCGAGGGCTTTGACCTCGGTGTGTGGCACCATCGATGTACTCGAAGCTCTGGGTATCGATATGGATTCCAGTGTCGACCTGGTTAAAGAAAGCATCGAAAAAGCCGGGATTGGTATTTTTAACGGGATGAGCCCGGAAGTTCATCCGGTGGCTCTGGGGCGGGTTTTATCGCAGATTTCCTTTGGCAGTGTGCTGAATATATCGGCGTCGCTGGCTAACCCGGCACTGCCGCAATATGGGGTCAGAGGGGTCTACTCCAAGGAAATGCTCGATTTTGTGCCTCAGATCATGGCGGAGATCGGTTATAAGCGGGCGATTGTCGTTTATGGCGAGGTTGGTGAGCAGGCCATCGATGAGGCCTCTACCCTCGGCACCACCCATATTGCCGAGCTGAAAGAAGATGGCAGTGTGGAAAAATACGCATTTAATCCACAGGATATGTTGATAACCCCGGGAATTGTGGATGAAATCCGCACCTTTGATTCGGTTGAAGCGTCAGCGTTATGTATTGTCCGGCTGTTAAAGGGGCAGGAAACTAAAACCCGGGAAGATATTGTTGCATTAAATGCCGGCCTGATTCTGTATCTGCGGGACAAGGCACCCAGCATTCGGGACGGCTATGAAATGGCCCTGGAACTGATTCACAACGGCGCCGCCTGGGAAAAACTGAAGACCTGGGTTAATTATCAGAATCGCGATCGTGTTAAGGGTCTGGAGATTTTGTCAGCGCTGGAAAAAAAGGTTCAGGGTTAGGCAGCAGTGATGATTCTCTACGCCTTAAAAGCCGCCGAAGGTTATCTGAAGATGGCTGAGAATGGGGATTTCACCCTGGTTGGCATCAACAAGGCCAGTGTTTATCCGGAGAGTGGGCTGGAGCAGTTGATCGCGATAAAAAAGGAGCTGGCTGAGGAACTGACCCAGCTGCGGATTATCAAACTGACCCTCGAGGAAAGCGACTTTTTTGCTTAAACCGCGGTTAAATCAGCAAAGTTTTATTTACGGATTCACAGATCAATGGTATGATAAAAACAGAATAAAATGGGTGATACCATAAAATCAAAAGAACCTTTTTCTTCGAAAAAGGTTCTTTTAATATCTGAAAAATTTCCTGGAAGTTAATGATCGCTGAAGTTATCCAAGGATATTGATTGTGGATAACTTTTAATACGATGACGGTGTGATCGGTGAAGAATGGCTTTTTTATCCACATTTTACCGGATTTACCGGGATAATGTGGATAAGTTGCGTGGATAAGGATCGAATGTCGATAAGTTTGGGAAAGAAGGGGTAAAAGGATGCATAAATTTGAAAACTGTCTGGTGGTGGGAATCTCTTCCCGGGCACTTTTTGATCTCGAGGAAGAAAACCGGATCTTTGATGAAGCGGGGGTGGAAGCGTACACCCAATACCAGATTGAACATGAAAACGACATTTTAAAACCGGGGACCGGGTTTGCCCTGATCAAGGCGCTGCTGAAGCTCAATGATATCGGTTCGGAAGAGCGCAAGACCGAAATCATTGTGATGTCTCGCAATAATGCTGACAGCAGTCTGCGGATTTTTAATTCGATCAAGCATTACCAACTGGACATCACCCGGGCGGCGCTCGTCAGCGGCGCCCTGCTGGCCCCCTATCTGGAGGCCTTTAATACCGATCTTTTTCTTTCGGCCAATGAGGAGGACGTTCAGGAGGCGATTAATGCCGGGGTAGCAGCGGGAATTATTTACACCAAGCACCTGGCTTATCAGGAAACGGCTGAAATCGACCAGATCCGGATTGCCTTTGATGGCGATGCAGTGCTGTTCTCTGACGAATCCGAGCGGATTTTTAAAAGCCAGGGCATTGAGGCCTTTCAGGCCAATGAAACCAAAAATGCCCGCAAGCCCCTGCCCGAAGGACCCTTTGCCCGGTTTTTAAAAACCCTGTCAGCGATTCAGAAAGAGTTTGATAAAAGCCGGGCGCCGATTCGCACCGCTCTGGTCACCGCCAGAAACGCGCCGGCTCACGAGCGGGTGATCCGTACCCTGCGGGCCTGGGATGTCCGGATCGATGAAGCCTTTTTCCTCGGTGGCATGAGCAAGCAGGAAGTGTTAAAGGCCTTCGGGGCCCATATCTATTTTGACGATCAGGCCATCCACACCGATGCGACCGCGGAATTCGTCCCTTCGGCCCGGGTGCCGTATAAGAATAATGAAGAACAGGAATAATTAAATGAAGTTTGAAGTCACCGGAAAACTAACTAAACAAATCGATGAGATGCGCTATCTGACAGCAGAGAATGCCTGGCGTTACCGCAGCATCTTACGCTTTTTTTATAGCCAGTCCGAAAAAATGAAGAACTGGCTATATAAGGAAGAGATCTTTGAAGCGCTGAAGGAATATGATGAATTTGCGGGCTATACCCTGGAACAGTGCAAGCAGGATCTCGATGTGCTGCTGTTATGGAAAAATCTCTCGGCCTATCAGGATACCGCCAAGGTTTCTACCGTGGAGGAGTTTAAGAACAAGCAGTTTCGCTATCAGATGACGCCCTACAGTGTGGAGATCGAACGGCTGACCATTCGGCTGGAAAACCTGTCGGTGGAAAGCGCCTCGCTGGAGCCGACCCTGCTGGAACGGCTCCGCGAAGAGCTTAAAAAACTGCCTCAGGTGGCCAGGCTTGATGAAAAAGCGGTGGGTAGCTGGTGGAATGGGGTCAACAATGACTTTAAACGCCTGAACCAGAATTATCAGGACTACATCCGGGATCTGTATTCGATCAAGGCCGAGGAAATGATGAAAACCAGGGCTTTTATGGTCTTTAAGGATCGCTTTATTGAATATCTGAGAGACTTTGTCAAAGGGCTGCAAAACCATGCCAATGCAATTGAACATATTCTTAACCATCTGCATCCCGATGCGGTGGCACTTGTTTTGAAAAAAGCGATCGCCTATGAGCTGTCGATCCCCCGCATTGACGCCGACATCGATGCCGTGGGAATCCGCGACAATATCTCCGGCCGCTGGGACAGTCTCAACGCCTGGTTTTTAGGGGAACATGGCAACCCCAGCGAAGCCGCCAAGCTGATGGAGATAACCAATGACATCATCCGTAAAATTACCCGCTATGCCGCTCAGATTTCCGAAAACCGCAGCAGTGCCATGAACCGCAAGGAAGAATACCGCAAACTGGGCGAGATTTTTGACGGCTGCGGGGACATCAAAGAAGCGCACCGGCTTTCCAGTTTGTCTTTTGGTATTTTTCAGATGAAGCACTTAAAGTCTGATCAGTTTAGGGAAACGGAGAGCATCAACAGTCAGATCTTTGAAGAAATGCCCGGAACCACCCTGTTGAAGCCGCGGATCCGGGGTTATCAGGAAAAAGCCCAGCGCACTGCGATTGTCAGTCATGCAAAAAAGAAGGCGGCAATGAAAAAAAAGATCCGGAAAATCCGGGAGATCGAGAATAAAACGATGGCCAGTTATGTGGTGGATGGCTGCATTGATTTTGAGAAGCTGCCGGTGATTGAGGGCTATGTCCGCAGCACCCTGCTAAAATGGCTCAGTAAGGGGATCGCCAATAGTGAAAGAAAGGGAAAAACCGAGGATGGCCGGATCTTTCAGGTGGAGATCCCCGGGGATCAGCGGCGCCGCTGCCTGTTGCGCTGCGCGGATGGCAATCTGGAAATGCCCGCTTATGTGATCCGCTTTATCGATTTGAAATCGGAGGCTTCAGATGAAAGCGCTTGAAATTCTGCTGGATCACTACTGGGTGGTTAAGGATGATGATAAGGAACTGTTTTATCAGGTCAAGGACAGCATCCCCCAGTTTAAAACTTTTTTAAGCGATAAGCTGGGTTACGGGCTGGTGATGAACCAGCATCTGATCAAGCTGGAAAAAATTCCCGGATCAGCCGAAAGCTTTATGGGGATTCAGGCCTTTAGCCATAAAAAAGAGTATGTAATCTTGTGCCAACTGCTGATGTTTCTGGAAGACCGTTCCCGGGACGAGCAGTTTGTGCTCTCGGAAATCACCGAATTCATCGCTGGGAATCCGATTGGCCAGGAAAAGATCGACTGGACCCTGTTCAGTCACCGCAAGCATCTGATCAAGGTGCTCCGTTTTGCTCAGGAACTGGGTTTGATGCGGGCCAATGACGGGGATGATCAGAAATTCGCGCAGGATGACGGAACCGAGGTGTTGTATGAAAGTACCGGGCTGTCCCGCTATCTGGTGCGCCACTTCACCACTGATATCAGTGCTTTCGAAACGGTCGGGGAGATGGAAAATGCTGAGTGGGGAGATCTCAATGCCGATCGCGGGGTGATCCGGCGACAGCGGGTTTACCGTAAACTGGTGATGGAGCCGGTGGTTTATTCCCAGGGGGCCGAGGATGTGGACTATGATTATATCAAGAAGCAGCGTGGACTGCTGGAAGAGGATTTTCTTAAATACCTGGAGTATCCCCTCCATGTTCACAAAAACGGTGCCCTGCTTTTGGTACCGGCCGACCGAAATATAAAGGATGGCTTTCCCAATACCAAAGCCATTTGTGATATTACCCTGTTGTTTTGCGGGTTGCTGCGGCAACAGCTGCAGGAGAAAAAACTGCGTCTTGGTGAGACCGGGGGAATCACGCTGTCACGGGTGGCCTTTGATCAGCTGGTGACCGGACTGAAGCAGGAAAGCGGCGCAAACTGGAGCAAGGAGTATCGGGAAATGACAGCGGCCAACCTGTCCGAGCAGCTGGTGGCCTATATGGAAGACTTTAAGATGCTGGCCCGGGATGAAAATCAGCGGGAAATCAAAATCCTGCCCCTGGCCGGAAAACTGATCGGAAACTACCCCAAAGAGGTGAGAGATAAAAATGGAGAAAAGTAAGATGCAGGACAATCGCTGGGTGATCAACCGGGCCGGACTGGTTAATTTCTGGTATTATGACGAGGAAATCTTTGAGTTTTCCAATGGCCGGCTGCTGTTGCGGGGGTCTAACGGTTCGGGAAAATCCGTGACGATGCAGAGTTTTATACCGCTGCTTTTGGATGGCAACAAAAGTCCGGAACGGCTGGACCCCTTTGGTTCCAAGGCCCGAAAAATCGAGAATTATATTCTTGGCGAAGACGAAAATGGCAAGGATGAATCAATCGGCTATCTGTTTATGGAGTTTAAAAAGAAGCATTCGGATAACCTCGCCACCATTGGCATGGGCTTTAAAGCCAAACGGGGAAAACCGCTAAGTTCATGGGGCTTCTCGATTACCGATGGCCGCCGGATTGGTGAGGATTTCTTTTTGTACAAACAGCTGGGAGAAAAAATTCCGCTGACGATGCGGGAGCTGGAAAACCGGATCGGTACCGGCGGGCAGGTGATCGAGGGTCAGAAAAACTATATGAAGCTGGTCAATGATCTGATCTTTGGTTTTGATGATCTGGAGGAATACGATGAGCTGATTAAACTCCTGGTTCAGCTGCGCAGCCCCAAGCTGTCGAAGGACTTTAAACCGACGGTCATCTATGAGATCATGGAAAATTCCCTGCAGCCCTTGTCCGAAGACGACCTTCGGCCGATGTCCGAGGCCATTGAAAACATGGATAACATCAAAAGCCGACTGGAGGTATTAAAGGACTGCAAGGCAGCGGCGGATCGGATCCGTCATGCCTTTGACCGTTATAATCAGTTTATTGTGGTGGATAAGGCCAGGCATTACGAGGAGACCCATCAAAAACGGGCGGAACAGCAAAAACGGCAGGAACGGTTGGACCGCGAAATCGAGACGACCAGAAGTGAAATCGGAAAACTTGATCAGACGATCGCCGATCTGGCCATCCAGCTGGAAACCCAGCAGGACAAAAAGCGGGAACTGGAAAGCCACGACAGTGTCGTGATCCGTGAAAAAATCATCAAAACCGAAGAAGAAATTCAGGAAAAAAGCCGTCAGCGGCTGGAAAAAGACCAGCACCATGAGAATAAGAGACAGCAGGAACGGGAGCTCGATCATCAGATCTCAGATTATCGTCAGGAAGTGGCTGCCGGAGAGCAGGCAATTGACCGACAGCTGGCGGAAATGGATGAGCTGGCAGAGGTCTTTGCCTTTGACGAACACGCCTTTACCCGGGATGAGATGACTAAAGCGCCGGCTGCCCCCTATGATTTTGGCTATATCGGAAACACCCTGAAAGCCCACACCGAGACCCTGGGCCAGGCCATCAAGGCCATGGAAAAAGAAAAACAGATGGCTGACAGCTATGAAAAACTGCTGCTGGAACTGGAGCTGCTCAAGAAAGAACAGCAGGAAAAACAGCGGTGGCTGGAACAGGCCAATCGTCAATTGATGGAAATTCAGGATGAAACCCTGGAAAAATTTCATCTCAATAATCAGCACCACCGCGAATTTATCATTCCGGCGGATGGCCTGAACCGGCTGGCCCGGGAAATCCACCAGTTTGGTCCGGATTCCAATGTCAATGGCATTTCCCGGATCCTGCAGGAAGTCTACCATCAGCAGGAAGCCGATAAACGGGGACAGCTCTATCGGGAGCAGGCCGATTGTGATCAGATTAATCAGGAAAGACAGGCCAAACAGGCTGAAATTGAGGCCTGGAAGAAGATCCCTGATCCGCAACCGCAACGGCCGGACAAGATTATAAAAAACCGGGAAAAACTGGTGGTGCTGGGGATTCCCCATGTGCCCCTCTATAAGGCCCTGGATTTTGCGTCCGGGGTCGATCAAAAAACCCGGGCCGCTATTGAAGAGGCAATGGCCGATATGGGAATATTGGATGCCCTGATTCTGCCGGCATCGCAGCGGGAAAAAATCCAGGCGATGCCGGAGCTTTGTGGCGATCACTATCTTTTTCCCGAACCCCAGTTTATGGTTCACAGCATCAATCAGTATCTGCAGGTCGATGAGGCTCTTGAAGGCATTGACAGGGAAGCGGCGGCCAGTGTGCTCAACAGCATCCTGATTGATCAGAGTCATCACACCCACCTTGATGAAAAGGGAAATTATCGTCTGGGAATCCTGTGGGGCCGGGCCACCGGCAAAGAAGCGCCGCGATTTATCGGGGCCTCCGCCCGAAAAAAATACCGCGAAGAGCAGCTTGACCGCCTGGAGACAGAACTGGGTGCGATTAATGATCGCCTTGAGGCAAAGTACCAGCTTCTTGAGCAGCTCAAAGCGACGTTGGCGCTGCTGCAGCAGGAGTTTGCAGCCAGCTTTAAGCCGGAAGATCTGATCACCGCCGCGACAGTGGTGAAGCAGGCAAAATTTGATGCGCTGATGAGTGATCGGGCGCTGGAGAAAAAGAATGAAGAAGAAAAAACCTGCTACCAACAGCTGCAGCAGCTCCGGGAAACCGTCCATCGGATTACCCTGCGGATCACCCTGCCGCTCGATCTGGAAAGCTACGAAGCGGCTCTGGCCGCGGCCGTCAGCTACGGCAGTGAGCTGCATAAACTCGAAAAATTAAACCTCCGGCTGGTTCACCGGCACGAGAGTCTGCTGGTGGCTGAAAGCCGCTATCAGGAAATCCTGGTGGAATTGGACGATCTGCTTTATGAGATGAATCAGATTAACGCTAAACGCTCAGCCCTGGAGATCACCCGGGCAAATCTAAGCGAACAGTTACAGCTCACGGATTACCAAGCCATCCAGGCGGAACTGGAACAGTGCTTACAGGCGTTAAAAACCCTGCCCCGGGAAAAAGAGGAAGCCGTGAAAAATCTCGAGCGCCAAAAACTGGGGCTTGAGCGGCTGCTGGAAGAACAGCAGACCACTAAAAATGCCCTGGAACTGGCCGAAAAAGTATTTAAGCGGATGACCGAGTCCTTTAGCGAAGAGTTGGCGCTGGGTTACCTCGCCCGACCATCCGAAAGCCCCTTAATTGAGCAGGCCCGGGAACTGGTTCAAAATAATCCTCAGGCCGGGAAGCAGAACAAGGAGCAGATCACCCTGCGGCTGATGGAAATCTTTAAGGACAACAGCCAGTACCTCCGGGAGTATGCCGTCAGCAGTCAGTATATCTTTGAAGACCCGCCCGGGGAGGAGGATCACGAGGTATTAAAACCCGTGCAGGATCTGCGGCGACGGCTTAACATCACGGCCCGGGTTACCGGCAAGGTGGTCAACTTTTATGATTTATCCGATTATCTCAAGGACAGTCTCGACGAAACCGATAAGCTGCTAAAAGAAAGCGACCGGGAATTATTTGAAGATATTCTGGTTAAAAACATCAGTAAAAAAATCAGCGCCCGGATCTTTCACAGTGAAAAATGGGTTGATAACATGAATCAGCTGATGGGGAAAATGGACACCTCGATGGGCCTCAGCTTCAGTCTCAAATGGTCCAGTAAAAAAGCCGAAACGGAAGAGCAGCTCGATACCAAAAAGCTCGTCAACCTCCTGAAAATGGACGGGAATCTGTTGCGGGAGGAGGACCTCAATGCGCTTTCGGAACATTTCCGTTCAAAAATTGCCCTGGCCCGCCGGACGCTCGAAGACAAGGGCGTTAATCTGACCTTTCATGGCATTATGCGGGATATTCTGGATTATCGGAAATGGTTTGAGTTTAAGCTCTTTTTCAAGAAAACCGGCCAGCTCAGTAAAGAATTGACCAATAACGGCTTTTTTAAATTCAGCGGTGGCGAAAAGGCGATGGCGATGTATGTGCCCCTCTTTTCTGCGGTCAACGCCCGCTATGAGGCCGCTGGCAAAGAAAGTGCCCGGATTCTTTCGCTCGATGAGGCTTTTGCCGGCGTCGATGAACAGAATATCCGCGATATGTTCCGGCTTCTGAACGAACTGGATCTCAGCTATATCATCAATTCCCAGATTCTCTGGGGGGATTACGACACCGTCGATGCGCTGGCAATCAGCGAACTGATCCGGCCGGACAATGCCGACTTTGTGACGGTGCTGCGCTACCATTGGAACGGCAGGGTGCGAAGGCTGGTGATCGATGATGCCTCATGAGTTTGCGGCGTATCTGAAAGAGAATCCCGGCTATCGCCGGATCATGAAACAGATCCGCGAAAAATATCAGTCCCTTGGTCATCTGGGCGGTACCATCCGTCTTGATCCGCTCAGCAATGAGGAACGGGAGGTGTTAAGAAGCCTGTTTAAAAAGAATTATCTCCAGAAAAGCGCCAGCTTTCCGGTGGAGAAATTTATCAGTGCCTTTGAAGGCACCCGCTATGCTGGCAGTGATTTTGAAGCGGTGCTCAGCTGCTATTTCGGCGAAAAGATGAGCTGGAAAAAGGAACTTAAAAAGCAGCATAGCGATGAGAAAAGCCGCTTTTTTGAAGATATTATCGCGGCTTTTCGGGGATCAGCAGCGGCGGAGTGGCTGGCCGAACTCCGGGAAAATAAAAACAACGCTTATTCCATGCTAAACCAGAAGTATAACCAGGATCCACGGCAGTTAAAAAGGCTCCTGACCGAGGTCTGTCAGGGCCTCAATCAGGCGGCGGCACAACAGGAAAAGGTCCGGCTGGCCCTCTTCGCTTCCCAAATAACCTGGGACCCCCATGCCTTTGATATGAACCGCGAGGGCGGGCGCCTGCTGCTTTACGCCTTAGCGGCTTATTATGGACTTGATTATCCGAAAAATGCTGAAGCGCAGATGGAACTTTTATACCAGGCCGGCCTGATTTACGATGAGGTGTCCAATTACACCATCTGCCGCGGGATTTGGGCTCTTGCTGGTGACAAACGCCATCCGGGCTGGGCCGGTTTTTCGGAAATGGCTGAGCCGCTGCACGTCTCGCTTTGGAATATCAGCACAATCGAGCGGCTGGGCTGCGTCAATAACCGGGTCTATGTGTTTGAAAACCCCACCGTATTCAGTGAAATTGCCGGACTGTTGAAAAACCGGCCCGGTTCTCTGGTTTGTTCGGCAGGCAACGTCAAGGTGGCGACGCTGTTGCTGCTGGATAAAATCGCCCAGGGTGGTGGCGAAATTTATTACGGAGGCGACTTTGATCCGGAGGGGCTGGTGATTGCTGATAAGCTCAAAAAAAGATACGGCGAAAAACTGATCCTCTGGCATTTTACCCTGGAAGCATATCAAGCGATCCGCTCGAAAAAGAAAATTTCTGCGCTGCGCCTAAAAAAGCTCAATACCATTGCCGCACCGGAATTAAAACAACTGGCAGATGCGATCCAAGCATCCGGATGCAGCGGCTATCAGGAGCTGATGGTAAAGACCTATCTTAAAGATATTAAAACCCTATAAAAGCCCTGGCCACGCATATAAATACTGCAACCCAAAAAGAATCCCCGCTTCTGGAGGATTCTTTTTAGTGAGAAAGGAGTTCATGAAAAGATCTATGTCAAACCAAAGGCGTATTGAGGGAATAGCCTTTGGTGAAAACCCATAAAAGCATCGGCATTTGGATTACGGTATTAAGTTTAACGCGGTTTTGTGGTCAGGGCTTGATTAGTTTGTGAAAATCAGGTGAAGATTTAATTTAGCCGAAATTGACAAATCTCAAAAAATAAATTTTGAATGGGAAATAAAAGAATAACTGGCTGGTTTTGGGGTATACACTTAGATACGTAAATTTTCATAAGAAGGAGAAGCACAAATGGAACTGGTAGACAAAATTGGCGTGATTTATTGGAGTTATAAAGAAAGCACTGAGATTATGGCCGAAAAAATTTCTAATGGCATTGATGAAGCCGGCGCTAAAGCGATTCTCGTCAACGTGGGTGACTTTGATATTAAAACGATTGACAGTTATTATAAAATTGCCCTGGGTTGTCCGGCGATGGAAGGGGATGGCCTCGAAAAAAATGAATTCGAACCGTTTTTTAAAGCGATTTCCCGTCATTTAAAAGGCAAAAAGGTCGCGTTGTTCGGGTCCCATGGCTGGGGCGAGGCCAAATGGATGCATGAGTGGGAAAATCAGGTCAAAGATCTGGGGGGCATTCTTTTTGATCACGGTCTGACGATTTTAGGCGAACCCGATAAAGCCGGGCGTCACCGCTGTGTCGAGTTTGGCCGGGCCTTTGCCGAATTTTAAAATTGAAGCAAATAAAAAAGCTCGGGAAGTCAAAACTTCCCGGGCTTTTTTCATAAATTATCAAGCCAGCGCCGATCGGTAAACAAAGAGGAAATGTTACCCATCGGTGCTGATGGGTATTCAGGTTTTAAGGTGAACCGTCTTTTGAATGCGCTTAGTTCATCCGGCTGACAAAGTCAGAGTAGGCTTCAATGCCGTGTTCGTGAACGTCGAGGCCTTCAATTTCAACGACTTTTTCAACCCGCAGGCCCACTGTTTTCTTAAGGCCATAGAACAGCAGGAAAGACGTGCCCAAGGTCCAGGCAGCTACTGCAACCACACCAATGGTTTGGACAATCAACAGATCGATGCCGCCGCCAAAGAGTAAGCCCTGAATTGCATCTTCGGTGCCGGGCAGATAGTTGGCAAATAAACCAACCAGCAGGGTGCCGGCAACACCATTCATACAGTGAACCCCAATGGCGCCAACCGGATCATCAATTTTCAGTTTCTGATCGATGAAGGGGATCCCAAAGGTGATAATCACACCGGCGATGATGCCGATGACGATGGCGCCCCAGATGGTCACGACCAGACAGCCGGCAGTGATGGCGACCAGGCCACCCAATACCCCATTAAGGGTCATCGAAATATCTGGTTTTTTATAACGTGCCCAGGTCAGAAACATAACCGTTAAGCCGCCAGCGGCGGCTGCCAGGTTGGTGGTCATGGCAATATGACCGATGTCCAGATTAACGGCCAGGGTACTGCCGCAGTTAAATCCGAACCAGGCAAACCAGAGAATAAAGACGCCCAGTGCACCGAGGGTTAAACTATGACCGGGAATCGCATTGGCTTTGCCGTCTTTGTTATATTTGCCAATCCGGGGACCGACAATCAGGGCGCCCATCAGCGCCGTCCAGCCGCCAACCGAGTGAACCACGGTCGATCCGGCAAAGTCAACAAATCCCATTGTACTGAGGAATCCGCCACCCCAGGCCCAGTGTCCGACGACCGGGTAAATAATCAGGCTGACAAAGGCCGAAATCAGACAATAGACAGAGAATTTCGTCCGTCCGGCGACGGCGCCAGAGACAATGGTAGCCGCAGTGGCACAGAAAACGGTCTGGAAAAAGATAAACAGTTCCGGCGTGACGGCCTCAAAAGCCGACACATTGGTCAGGTTTTCGGGATTGAAGAAACCACCGATGCCGATGAAGCCACCGACATCGGGACCAAACATAAACGCAAAACCGAAACAGAAGAATAAGATTGAGCCGATCATAAAATCGACAAAGTTTTTCATGATGATGTTACCAGCATTTTTAGCCCGGGTAAAGCCGGTTTCCACCATGGCGAAGCCAGCTTGCATGAAGAAGACCAGTACCGAAGCCAAAAATACCCAGACGATATCAATGTATTGTTGCAGTGCTAATAATTCCATAATAATAACCTCTCTTATTGAATCAAAACAGATAAATCACGTAAATAGAGTGGAAATAATCAAACAAGGTATAAAAAAAGAAGACAGCTTTAATCTCTGATTAAAAGCTATCTCCTTTGATAGTTTTGATTACCTATTCTATTCATATCATATTTCCTATTATATTGCATCAACGCCGTGATCACCGGTACGGATCCGAATGACATCGGCGACATCGTAGACGAAAATTTTTCCGCCGCCAATTTCGTCTTCTGCAGCCAGCCGGTCTTTGATGATCTTAATAATAATCCCGGCGGTTTCAGCATCAGTAACCGTCTCCACCTTGATTTTGGGTAAAAAATTAACGGTGTAAGCAGTCCCGCGATAGGATTTCTGATAACCCTTCTGGTTTCCATAGCCCATGATATTGGTAATCATCATCCCCTGAACATCGCAGGTGTTTAAGATTTCTTTTAAGTCTTCGAGCCGCTCAGGCTTTATGACTATTTCAAGCTTTTTCATATGAACCTCCTTATCGATTAATATAAAATATGATAATTGGGGAAGGGGTAAACCCCGACCCCAATTATTTTGATTGCTGGGAGTTTAATTATACGTAGAATAAAATATCTTCGTAGGTTGGGAATGGCCAGTATTTTTTAGCCACAATTTCTTCAAGTGCATCAGCGGCGATCCGCAGAGTCTCCATGGCTGGAATTATCTTTTCACAGGAATAGTTGGCTTCAGCCTGAGCGGAGTCACAATCCTTGATAGCGGCCAGCGTCGTTTCGAGCGCATCAATGGCTTTAATCAGATCACCGGAAAGTTTTGATAATCTTTCGACCAGGGTCGTTTCGGCCGAAACGTCAATCGCAGCGCCACAGGCTTTTTTGGCAAGCAGTGTGTCGACCACTTCTTTGGTATAGGTAACCACTGCCGGCGAGATTTCACGTTTAGCCAGGTTAAGCATGGTCAAGGCTTCGATGTTGATGGTCTTGATGTATTCTTCTAAATGAATTTCATAACGCGAATCCATTTCGGCTGGGGTAAAGATATTGTGTCGTTCAAACAGGGCCACATTCTTTTCAGAAGTAAATTCAGCCAGGGCTTCCGGGGTAGTCTTTAAGTTAGGCAGACCACGTCGGGCGGCTTCTTCAACCCATTCGTCCGAGTAGTTATTGCCATTAAAGACAATGCTCTTACACTCTTTGACGGAGTTTTGCAGTAGGGTATCCAGAGCGGTATCAAAATCGTCAGCTTTTTCCAGAACATCGGCGTAATCTTTCAGCACATCCGCGACAATCGTATTGATGGTAATGTTGGGACCGGAAATCGATTGGTTTGAACCGAGCATTCTGAATTCAAACTTGTTGCCGGTAAACGCAAACGGTGAGGTTCGGTTTCGGTCGGTGGCATCGATGATGAATTTTGGCAGGCTCTTGACGCCCAGTTCCATCACCAGATCTTTGGCTTCTTTAACGGGTTTGCCAGTTTCGATCGATTTTAAGGCGGCGGTTAATTGTTCACCCAGGAAAACCGAAACAATCGCTGGTGGGGCTTCGTTGGCACCCAGACGGTGGTCATTACCAGCTGTTGCAACCGAGATGCGCAGCATTTCGCTGTATTTATAAACCGCTTCAATCACGGCACACAGGAACAGCAAAAATTGTTTGTTTTCCGCCGGGTTCTTGCCGGGTTCCAATAAGTTTTCGCCGGTATTGGTAGACATTGAGAAGTTATTGTGTTTACCGGAACCATTGACAAAATCAAAAGGTTTTTCATGCAGCAGACAAGCCAGATCATGACGGTAAGCAACCCGTTGCATGAATTCCATAATCAGTTGATTGTTATCGGTAGCGATATTGGTATTGGAAAAAATGGGCGCCAGTTCATGTTGCGCTGGGGCTACTTCGTTGTGTCGGGTTTTTGAAGCAATTCCCAGACTCCATAATTCATTATCGAGGTCATGCATATAAGCCGCAACCCGACCGCGAATTTTTCCAAAATAATGGGTTTCCATTTCCTGGCCTTTTGGTGGTTTGGCACCAAAGAGGGTTCGACCAGTCAGGATTAAATCTTTACGTTGTTTATACATTTCCCGTTCAACCAGGAAGTATTCCTGTTCGGCACCAATGGTGGTGATGACTTTTTTGACATCTTTGCCAAACAGTTTTAAGATCCGTTTGGCTTGTTCATTGAGAGTTTCCATTGAGCGTAACAGCGGGGTTTTTTTATCAAGCACTTCACCCGAGTAAGAACAGAAAATGGTCGGAATATAAAGGGTGGTTCCTTTAATAAAGGCATAGGATGTCGGATCCCAGGCAGTATAGCCGCGGGCTTCAAAGGTGGCTCGTAAACCGCCGGACGGGAAAGAAGAAGCATCCGGCTCGCCCTTGATCAGCTCTTTACCGGAGAATTCCATGATCACTTTGCCGTCTTCAGTAGGGTTGATAAAGGCATCATGCTTTTCAGCCGTGATCCCGGTCATGGGTTGGAACCAGTGGGTGTAATGGGTAGCACCCAGTTCTAGCGCCCAATCTTTCATGGCGTTGGCCACAACTTCAGCAACATTCTCTTCCAGCGGCAGATCTTCTTTCATTGTTTTTAACAATGAAGCATAGATATGCTTTGGTAAGCGCTTGCGCATCACACCGGAGTTAAAAACTTTTGATCCAAAAAGTTCGGATACATTTTCATTAATTGGCACGGGTATTTCCTCCTAAAATATAAATTGTATAACTATAACATAGATGGCACCATTGTCAGATATGTTACAATAAAAGCTTGGAAAAATCAAATTGAAGGTGCGGGCTGTTTTATTAAATACCCACTTTCCAACAGGATATTGATGCTTAAATGTGTATTGGTTCTGAAAAGATTGATAAACTGCCGGAAAGTGGCTAAAAAAAAAGCGCTTCAGAAAGTTATCGTTTCACTTTCAAAGCACCATTGCTATCGCCATCCGAGTGGCAGTTATCCGTATTTAATTTAAGCTAATTATAGACGATCAACCGCCGCTTGTAAAGCATAATTTTTAACAAAAGCGATGTAATGGTTGTCAATTTTAGAAAGACTTCAGGAATGATTTACAAAAGCAGGGGCCTGCTATATAATATAGCATACTAATTGCAGTGTATTATCGGCTGATGACATTGGGCAGAGGCCAAATGATTTATTTATGAGGAAAGGAAATTAAAAAATGAGTATCCAGTTTAAAATCGATGAAGAAAAGCATGTTAAGGTGCTGGACGCCTTATTGGGCGATGCCGATTTAATGATGGCGTTGAATGAGGCCAAAGACTTTGAATCCGGCTATCAGCTGGTAGCGGAACGGGTGCCGGGATTAACCCTGGAGGAATTTGCCGGCTCGATGGAAATGATCCGCCAAATCGTCCTGTCGCAAATGCAAAAAGGACCAGTTCAATAAAGGAAAGCAAATTTTTGGACAAGCGCCCGTAAACAAAAAGTTTAGGGGCGCTTCAATTAAAGATAAACTGAAAACCTTGTCAGCAGAAATAAGACAAAAAGAAATTGAAACCGCAACAGATATATGTTTTAATGATAGGCATAACCTAAAAGGTACATTGTATACAAAAATAGAATAAGAACATCAAACAAAGAACAAAGGCGTTCGATCCTCCTGAAATTTTTAATGACAGAGGGGCTCATTTGGCATGTTCTTTTTTTGTTTGTTGGCAGGCAATAGCGCAAAATTTGGGGAATTCCGCGGGAAATGGGTAAAAGGATAACAAACCCACCGCCAGAGATGGATCAGTTTTTAAATTGATCGGACAATTACAAAATAAAGAAACAGCGTTGTGATGGATTTACGGCCAGGACAAGAAAGCAACGCTGGTTTGGAATAAAATAAGTGGAGGTTTAGAATGAGCTTAGCGAAGAATATAATTGAAGCGATGAAATTTATCGAAGCGAATGATGTCAAATTTATTCGCCTGCAGTTTTGCGATCTCTTTGGACAGAATCGGAATATTGCCATTACGGCCATGCAGATGGAACGGGCGCTGGCCAGCGGGATTCCCTTTGATGCCTCGTTGGTTGTCGGCTTTCCGGAATCCCGGTACACCGATCTGGTTCTCTATCCGGATATCAGTACCATCCAGCTGTTGCCCTGGCGGCCACAGCAGGGGAAGGTGGCCAAAATTCTCTGTGATATCCGCTATCCCAATGGGGATATTTTTGAGGCTGACAGCCGTTATATTTTAAAACAGACCTTAAAACGGGCCGGGGATCTGGGCTATCAGTTTAATACCAGCGCCGAATGCGAGTTTTATCTCTTTAAGCAGGATGAAAACGGCGATCCGACCACCATTCCGACCGATCAGGCCGGCTATTTTGATCTGGCGCCTTATGATCGCGGGGAAAACACCCGCCGGGAAATTTGCCTGACGCTTGAGGATATGGGCTTTGAAATCGAAAGCTCGCGCCATGAAGCCGGTCGCGGTCAGCATGAAATTGATTTTAAATACGACGACGCGCTATCGGCCGCCGATAAAATCATGACCTTTAAAACGGTGGTCAAAACGGTGGCCCAGCGCAATGGGGTTCACGCCTCATTTTTGCCGAAACCGCTGATGGAAGAACCCGGCAGCGGCATGCACATCCACGTCTCGTTATTAAAAAACGGTCAGGATATTTTTGAAAATCACGACGGGATTCTCGGTACGGAAGCCAAACAGTTTATGGCCGGGGTACTGGCCCATGTCAAAGGGATGACGGCCATTGCCAATCCGCTGGTAAACAGCTATAAGCGTTTAACCGGCGGTAAGGAAGCGCCCCGCCATATCGGCTGGGGTTTTGGCAACCGCTCGCCATTGATCCGGATTCCCCTGGAATCCGACGAATATTTCCGCTTTGAACTAAGGGGCCCCGATCCGACCTGTAACCCCTACCTGACCTTTGCCCTGATTCTGGCCGCTGGACTCGAAGGGATCGAAAAACAGCTGGTCTTGATGGACGAATTAAAGCTCGACGAGGATGGGATTCTAAAAGATCCCACCGCCGTCAAAAACATCGGCGAGCTGCCCATCACCCTGATGGATGCGCTGACCGAAATGGCCGTCGATCCGCTGATTAAAACCGTGCTGGGAGAAGACCTGGCCGAGAAATACCTGGAGCTTAAAACAGCTGAATGGATGGACTATATCAAAACCGTTCACCCCTGGGAAATTGATCGCTACCTCTTAACTTATTAAACCTTTAAAAAACTTAAACAGGCAGGAGGTGAAGGGGATGAGCAGCGTATTATTGGTATGTAAGCAGGAGGATGTCATCCGGGGGCTGGCTGATATTTTACGGCCGATGAATTTTCAACTGATCGACTCGGCCAATTCAGCGGCCGAAGGGCGGCGGCGACTTCAGGAAATTGAATATGATCTGGTGATCGTGAACACCCCTTTAGGCGATGAATTCGGGGTCGATTTTGCCGTCGATATTCTGGAAAAATTCATGGTCGGGGTGATCCTGATTGTCAAAAGCGAACTGGTCGATCATGTCGAAGAAAAACTGACCGACACGGCTGCTTTTGTCGTTCCCAAACCGCTAAACCGGCAGCTGTTGGTACAGAACGTCCGCTTTGTCTGTCAGTCGCGGGAAAAAATCCAGAAGCTGCAAAGTCAGAATCAGGCCCTGAAAGCCAAGATTGATGACCTCGGGATTGTCTATCGGGGTAAACTGTTTTTAATGGGTCATCTCGATATGACCGAAGATCAGGCCCACCGCTACATTCAGAAAAAGGCCATGGATATGCGAACATCCCCGCGCAAGGTGGCCGAACAGATTATTAAAACCTACGATAAAAAGTAGTCATCCGGATATAAACGAAAGATCATGGACAAAAGCTTCCCGGCGGGATATATTCCCGTCGAGAAGTTTTTTTAAGGGAAGCTTTAAGAAGGGGCGATTGTTTTTCCGGTTTGCCTGCTAAAAAAAGCGAAAAGAAAAATGTAAACAATATCATTGAAAAAATTAAAAAATATGTGGAACAAATACTGGGGCTTTATGTTATAATACTGTGGGAAAAAATGATCCCATAATTTTAGTAAGAACTAACAATAAGATGCTTAATCAGTGGTGTTCGACCAGGGCATCCGGGTCCACCGGGAAATATTTCCCGGTGGATAGCGGGGTTTCGGGTCTGAGGTTGATGGAAGGAATGAGAATAGATGTCGATTTCTGTATTAGTTGGCGCCCAGTGGGGCGATGAAGGCAAAGGCAAAATGGTGGATTATTTCGCCAAACAGTCTGATTTAATTGTTCGGTTTCAGGGGGGCGATAACGCCGGTCATACGGTCATAAATGATTATGGGGTGTTCAAGCTTCATTTAATTCCCTGCGGTGTTTTCAACAAAGACTGCCAATGTTTAATTGGAACCGGCGTGGTGGTTAATCCCGATGTTTTGCTGGAAGAAATGCAACAGATTATCGAAGCAAAGGTCAGCTTGGACGGGCTTAAAATATCGGCCAAAGCGCATATCCTCATGCCCTATCACCAAAAACTGGATGAACTGATGGAAGCCAGCGGCGGGATTGGCACCACCAAACGGGGCATCGGTCAGGCTTATGCCTATAAAGCGATGCGAAAAAGCCTGCGTTTTGAAGATCTGCTCAATCTTGACAATGCCAAAAAGAAACTGGAAACCATTGTCCCGGTGGTCAATGACCAGATGGCTTCCTATAAAATAGAACCCTATACCGTCGAAGCTTTGTTTGCCAAATGCGAAGCCTGGGCCAGAACCTTTGGTCATATGATTGTGAATCCGGTTGGTTATCTGCATGACATGATCGATGCCGATAAAAATATTCTGTTTGAAGGCCAGTTAGGCGCGATGAAGGATATTGATCTGGGGATCTTCCCCTATGTCACCTCATCCAACCCGATTGCCGCCTATGCCGCCGTCAGTGGTGGTTTTCCGGCCAAGAAAATTGACAAGGTCATTGGCGTGGCCAAAGCCTTTTCGAGTGCTGTTGGCGCTGGTCCCTTTCCAACTGAAGAATTTGGTGGCACGATTGACATTCTCCGTGGTACCGGCGAAAAACCGGATGATGAGTTTGGCGCTCGAACCGGCCGCTCCCGTCGTCTCGGCTGGATTGATATTCCGGTGCTGAAATATA
>CAZEBY010000032.1:0-28352 GCA_964510565.1 uncultured Lachnospiraceae bacterium
AGGCCGCTTTTGAAAAATATAAACTGGTTAAAGAAAAGGTGCCCAACCTCACCGTTGTCGGCATAGCCGGCCCCGGAGATGCGCTGGCAAACTTTGAACAAACCCGAAAAGCCCTGACATTAATCCATGAGCATGACCCCAATGTTACCTTCTGCGTATCCACCAACGGCTTAATGCTCCCCTATTATGCCAAAGAGCTGGCCAAACTGGGGGTATCCCATGTTACCGTTACCGTCAATGCGGTTGATCCGGCTATCGGTGCTAAAATCTACAAACATGTGGATTTTATGGGAAACCGCTACCATGGCGAAGCCGCTGCTTCAATTCTTCTGGCCAACCAGCTTTCCGGGATCAAGCTCCTGATTGATGAAGGGGTGATTGTCAAAATCAATACGGTCACCCTGATGGGAATCAATGATACCCACATCGAAGAAGTGGTCAAAACGGTCAAAGACATGGGCTGTTTTATCTCCAATGTGATGCCCCTGATTCCCGTGAAAGGCTCCGCCTTTGAAGGTTTAAAAATCGCCACCAATCGCGAAATCAATGCGATTCGTGATAAGTGCGGTGTTCATCTAAAACAAATGTATCACTGCAAACAATGCCGGGCTGATGCCATCGGCAAGCTGGACAGCGACATCTCCCTGGATTTCCGGGAAAATGAAGCCAGAAGTGAATCAAAGACCATAGTGTCCCCAAAGGGATTGCGCTTTGCGATCACCTCCAAAGGCGGGATGCTGGTGGATCAGCATTTCGGCCAGGCCTCTGAACTGTATATCTATGACTACCTTGACGACGAGGTTCAGTTTAAAGAAAAACGGGTGATCGGCAAGTATTGCAGCGGCGAAGAAGAATGTGACGAAAAGGAAGATAAGATCGGCACCATTCTAAAAGCCCTAAATGATTGCGACGGTACCATCACCATGCGTATCGGTGATCTGCCCACCAAACGGTTAGAAAGCAAGGGTATCAAGGTCTTCACAACCTACGACCGCATCGAAGATGCCGTTAAAACCGCCGCTCAGGAAATGTTAAAGTCCGAACTGCGCACTGCCGGTAATTTCTAGCATTGCTACTACCGTACCGACCAATTATTATCATTTAAAACTATTTATAAACGTATCAGGAGGAATTTAAAAATGGTTAGTCCTAAACATCATATTTTTATCTGCACCAGCTGCCGGATCAACGGCACCCAACAGGGGTATTGTTTTCAACAGGATTCAGTCAAAATCCTGCAGACCTTTCTTGAAGAAATCGACGAGCGGGAATTATCCGGTGACGTCATGTTAAACAACACCGGCTGTTTCGGCATCTGCGACAAGGGCCCCATCGTGGTCGTTTATCCCGAAGGCGTCTGGTATGGCAAGGTGACCGTCGACGATGTGGAACGGATTATGGACGAACACATCGAAGGCGGCAACGTGGTCGAAGACCTGGTTATTTAACTCCTTACATTGAGAAGAATCAGGCTAATTTAAACCTGGGTACAGCGCACTGACGCAGTACCGACAATTGTTACATCATGTTGTTTGCATCGGGGCGAACAGGTTGATAAACCTGTCCGATCCCGCAGCAAACAACAGATTAACAATTGGTCGGTACGGGATACCATGACCAGACTTTTAAATTAGAACAAACGAAAGCGGGGTACACAAATGGTTACTATTATTGATCGGACCTTGACAACCTTTAATACATCCGGGATGACCGACCAGGATCTTAACCATTTCTGTGACCTGCTTTTTACCTGTGGCGTCACAAAAATCGAATTGACCCCGGATCTGGTTGACCGGCTGAGTTTTCCGGCCAATGCCGCCGGTTTAAAACAATGGCTGGGGGGACGACGTTTTTTCCTGAGCCAGATTCTTCCCGATCCGCTCGCTTCGGATGGCCCGGGGATGAAAGAGCCGAAAGCCCTCTGGAGACTGGAACCCAATGAATTGGTGGAAAAAAATATCCCCGTCAGCAAGTTAAATCCCCGGACCCATCAAAAAATCCGGATCACCGGGCTGGAAGACCTGATGACCAGGGATTATCCGGCAATTTTTGCCGCCCTGTTGGACAGCGGCATTGACACCCTGGACCTATGCCCCGGCAACCAGCAACATTGTGCCACTGCCATCGCCCTGGAATGGCTATTGGCCGGCGGACAGAGTATCAGCTGCGGTTTTGCCAACCACCATCATTTCCCGCCGCTGGAAGAAGTGCTGATGGGGCTAAAACTAAGTCAACCTGACTTGTTTACCGGTGACTTATCGGTTTTAAGTGAGCTACGTGACCTTTATGAAAAACTGTCCGGTCAGCCGGTGGGCAAAATGAAAGCGATCATCGGAACCGATATTTTCAAGGTCGAATCCGGTATTCATGTGGATGGGGTATTAAAAAACCCCCATACCTATGAACCCTTTAGTCCCCAAAGTGTTGGCAACCAGCGGGAAATTGTCCTGGGCAAACACTCCGGCCGAAAGAGCCTGTTGTATAAACTAAACGATTCGCAATTATCCGAGTCAGCCGCCCATAGCATTTTAAAACATATCAAATCCCACTGCACTCAGTTAGGCCGAAACCTGTCCGATCGGGAACTGCGAACCCTTGCCAGAGAGGTGCAAAATGACAAACAGATATATTGTTGATACGACCTTAAGAGACGGTGAACAAAGTCCCGGGATCGCCTTTTCGATCCGCGAAAAAATCACCATCGCCAAAGCTCTGGATACCCTGGGAGTTGCCCGGATCGAAGCCGGTACCCCGGCTATGGGCAGAGAGGAATGCCGGGCCTTTGAAAAAATCAAGCTGGCCTGTCAGCAGGCAAAGATTATTGGCTGGAACCGGATGAATCTCTCTGATATCAGCCAGTCCATCGGCTGCGGCGCCGACATTATCCATGTTTGTGTCCCGACTTCGGATCTGCTGATTCGCGAGAAGCTCCGCACTACCCGATCCCAGGTGCTGGAAACCCTGAGTGCCTGCGCCACCGCTATCCATGCCGAAAAAAGAGAACTGACCATCGGTTTGGAGGATGCCTCCCGGGCCGACTGGGATTTTGTCGTTTTACTGATTGAAACCGCCCAGCATCTGGGGGCCACCACCCTGCGTTTTTCAGATACCGTGGGGATCATGTCGCCCCGCCTCTGCAAAGCCACGATCAGCCGGATTCCCGACAACATCGACGTTGAGGTACACATGCACAACGACCTGGGCATGGCCGTGGCCAACTCCATCCAGGGCCTCCGCTCCGGCGCCAAATATGCCGATACCACCCTCTTCGGTATCGGTGAGCGGGCCGGCAACTGCAATTTGGAACATCTCCTGATCGCCACCCAGGGTCAACTGGATTTCGGTATCAACCTGGACGAACTGCAATGGCGTCAAGCCGATTTAAAATCGATTATTTATAAAAATAACCTGGCTTATGCCTGATCGAATACCCGTCCACAAAAAAAACACCTCACGGTGTTTTTTTACGTCCTATAATAATTACACTTCGCCAAAACCACTGCCGATCAAAGCCACCAGAGTTTCCACCGCCAGCATTTCATCCTCACCTTCGGCGAAGATTTCCACCACATCACCCTGGCCAATCCCCATTGCCATAATACTCAAGAGCGATTTGGCATCACCCTCTTTGGAATCGTCGCCCAATTTTTTAATTCGGATATCGGCCCTGAATTCTCCGGCCTTCTGACAAAACTCCGCCGCCGGCCGGGCGTGTAAACCGCTGGGATTAATAATCGTAACTGTTTTGCTATGCATACTTCTTACCTGTTAATGAATCTTTCATTCCTTTCCGTTTATTCATTTATTCGTTTCCGTCATCAACATGTTCGATTCGTCTTCTTATTATTTTCCCCTTTTTGACTAAAATAAACAGGCTTATAGATAGTTGATCATTTCTTTTAGCGAGTCAAAAACGCAATCCGGTTTCACCGCTGAATTTTCTACGTCCGCCATTTTGGTTTCCCCAGTCAGCACCAGAAAGCCCTTGCCGCCGTTATTGACGCCGGTGGCCACATCGGTGTAGATCCGGTCGCCGACAAAGGCGACATCCTCTCTTTTATGGCCGGTAATGGCCAAAATCATTTCCATGGTTTCCGCAAAAGGCTTGCCTAAATATTTGGGTTCCACCCCGGTGGATTTGGTGATCAGAGCGCACATCGAACCGCAATCAGGGATAAAACCAGTTTCGGTGGGACAGACCAAATCCAGATGGGTGGATAAAAAAACTGCGCCATTGTTAATAAAGGTGCAGATTTTTTTAAGCTTCTCATAGGTCAGTGTGGTATCAAAGCTGGCGACTGCCACATCCGGCTGCTCCTGAACCAGCTTGATGCCGTGTTTTTTAAAACTCTCCTCCAGCAGTGGCGTGCCCATCAGATAGACAGATTGTCCGGGATAATAGGTTTTTAAATATTCAATGGTCACATCTCCTGAGGTGATGATCCGGTCTGCTTCCACAAAGCAACCCATATTTTTCAGCTTCTCCTGATAAAAGCTGGCCCCCCGAGATGAATTGTTGGTAATGAAAATAAAATCCTTTTGCCGGGCCCGCAGAGCCTCGATAAAGTCCAGTGCCCCATCAATTAAACCGTTACCCAGATAAAACGTTCCATCCATATCCAGAGCAAATAGTTTCACATCTTTTAGTGCTTCTTTTTTCGCCATGATCATTTTCCGTAAATCCTTTCGGTTATAATTCCGGCAATTTCTTCCAGACGACCCCGATCTTTGGCATACTGGAAAATACTGTATCGTTTCCGAACCGTGCACGCCTCTAACAGACTACGATAAAATAGTTCTCGGTCAATCCCTACTTCCAGAGGAGAAACCATGGCTCCAGCACTTTTTAACAGGTTTTCCACCATCTCTCGTTTTGGTGCCATGGCTTTTGTTTCAAATGGTAGCTCATCAGATAAAAGTTCATAGATTTCGGCTACAATAGGGGTAGCGACTCCCACCTTCACACCATGAAGCTCCGGATAACGATGCCGGGCAATAAAATCCATTTCCCAGTAATGTGAAAGCAGATGTTCGGAACCAGATGCCGGCCGTGATACTCCCACGATGGCCATGGTGATCCCGGTTAATGTCAATGCTTCAATCAAATAAAGAATTGCTTCCTCATTTCTTTCTTTTAGTACCGGGGCAAATGCCACACATTTTCTCAGGGCTTCTTCAACTAGCTTAACGCAGGTATCGCATCGGTATTCATCAATCATGGCTACCGCCAGGGACCAGTCAGTAAGCGCTGTGAGTTTCCCCAATACATCACCTAGCCCGGCATGAATCATATGCATCGGCGCCTGTTTCATAATATCGATATCCCCAACCACCCCATAAGCTAGCGTCGCCACGTAGGATATTTTTTTACCCTTACAGATCAGCGGTGCCCCATCCGACACATAACCGTCCATGGAGGGGGCGGTACAGACAATAATATAGGGTATCCCTGTCCGAGATGACAGATATTTTGCCATATCGTTTAGCGTACCAGAACCCACGGCGATGATCAAAGCTGTATTCCTTGGCATTTCCAACAACATTGTTCCCATAGCCAGCTCATCAGGAATGAGCATATTGTCACCTCGCTCAAAGACATAGCTTTTCACTTGAAAACCCGCCTCAGTCATAAGCTGGTATGACTGAGCCCCGGCCGCTTTCCAGGTATTGTTGTCACTAACCATATATACTTGTCGGCCCCTGAATTCTGCGGCCAGATCCGGCAATTGGACAATCACACCTGTGCCAATGGCAATCTTTTTAATGGTCAGGGTATGATGCCGGCCACAGGAACAGTCAAAGTCTGCTTCTGCCATTTCGTTCATAGACATTTTTAATATTTCATTCATTTTATACTTCTCTCGTCTCATTTTCAGTTTTTCTCAGTTTAATTAAATCAATTCGGTACCTTCATCGACTTCCAGCAGTTTTTTTCCGCATTCTACATCGGTGACTAAAACATTGACATAGCCACCTTTAATGGCTCCCTGAATGGCCCGGGCTTTTTCAGCACCACTGGCAACCCCAATGGAGTGAGGCACCCGCCGAAGCTTTTTAATATCAATGCCAATTACACAATTATCGGCCTCAAAGGCCTCGGTACTGCCATTGATGTCAAAAAACTGCATGCTGACATCACCCACGACATTTTTTTTGCGCATGGTTTCCATGTCTTTTTCGTCATAATAACCGGTGGACATAATCGCTGATCCACGCTCAGGGATCCCAATCCCAACCACCGCTACGTCCAGACCATCGCCCATTTTGATGATCCGCTTGATATCGGGTTCCTTCATCAATTCTTCTTTAATCTTAATCCCGGATACCCGCGCCGGCGCATGCAGCAGATAAAAAACACCGCCAAAAGCCCTGGCCAGGGATTCTACAATGGTATTCGAGTGGAGCTCCATACCCAAATGCCCAATCCCGCCGATCAGAGGGATAAAGGTCACCCGCTTTGACGTTCCCTTGGACACATAACGGTAGATCTGTCCAATTGAAGAACCCATGGAAACGCCTATGATGGTGTCGTCTTTGACCAGCCGCTCCAAATAGTTGGCAGTCGCTTTAGCCAGCTCATCCTTCTGATCACGGCTATCCTGTTTCACATCGACAATGAATACTTCTTTTAAGCCATAGCGACTCTCCAGCTTTTTTTCCAGATCCACATAATTGTTGCCAAAAACAGGGTCGATAATAATCTTAACAATGCCGCGCTCCTTGGCATTCTGAAGAATCCGCGACACTGTCGGTCGCGAAAGGCCCAACTCCTTGGCAATCAACTTTTGATTAATATCCTGATTATAGTACATCTCACAGATTTTCACCATCAGCCGTTCATCATCCACTACCTTTTTCATTCCCTCACCTCGCTTTCGTTACTTTTCTTTATATTCATTTCTGAAATTTTGCAACTATTTCTTAATTATAGTATTGTTTTTGAAAATGTCAATCATTTCATTATTTTTTTTAAATGACTGAAAGAGCCCCCTATATTTATGCATGTGCAAACATAGGGGGCTCTTCTTATCGCAATAACGCTCGCATTTTTTACAAGGCAATATCGCCTCTTTCTCCTGTTCTAATCCGAATACATTCCTCCACCGGCTTAATAAAAATCTTTCCGTCGCCAATCTCGCCGGTTCGCACCACGCTCATAATCAATTGGACGATTTCTTCAACCTTATCGTCGGCTACCACAATTTTTATTTCAATCTTGGGAATCATGTTCATCATCACCGAGGTACCCCGATTATGGGCCACCCAACCATACTGGTTACCGCATCCCAGCACCTGACGAATATTCATGCCATTGACTTTTGCCGCCAGAAAAGCATCCTTGAGAGGTTCCAGTTTTTCCGGACGGATAATCGCTTCGATCTGTTTCATTACTTTTTCCTTTCGCTTTAGAATTGCAGGTCATCGGATGATTTCGAAACAGTAAACAACCTGTTTTACCGTTATTTTCCCAATGGCCGATACTAACTGTCTCTGGTATTTTAGTTGAAAAAACACTACTGGTCAATTCCTGAAAACGCCGGATAACCTTCTTCACTGTGTTCACTAATATCCAGACCCAGGGCTTCTGCTTCCGGAGCAACCCGGAGCGCCATGACTTTTTTGAGACTAAACATAATCACTGCCGTCATCGTTCCTGAATAAATTACTGCAATCATCAGCCCAATAATCTGAGCTACAAATAGCTGGATCTCACCAAAGAACAGGCCATTCCATTGCGCGACCGGATTGATGGTCGACTGGGCAAACAGTCCGGTGGCTATCACTCCCCAGATCCCACTGATGCCATGACAGCCAAAGGCGTCGAGCGTATCATCATAACCAAATTTTACCTTCACCTTTGTTAAAAAGAAAAAGCAGATTGGGCTGACCACGCCACCGATAAACAAGGCCGCTTCGGTCGGGACAAAACCAGCTCCGGGAGTGATGGAAACCAAGCCGACAATCGAACCGGTGATCGCCCCCATGACCGTCACTTTCTTATATACCACCATTTCAACCAGCATCCAGGTCAGCATCGCTGCTGCCGATGCTAACAGCGTCGTTACCACTGCATGAACCGCCAAACCGTTAGCTGCCAGCGCCGAACCACCATTAAAGGCAAACCAGCCGACCCACAAAATCGCCCCGCCGATAACAAACAGCGGAATATTGTGCGGATGATAGGACTTGATCCCATAGCCTTTGCGGGAACCCAGAATAATGCAGGCGATCAGACCAGAAATCCCTGAACTGACTTCAATGACCAAGCCCCCGGCAAAATCAACCGCCCCGAGACCAGCGATCAAACCGCCCTGACCCCAAACCATATGAGCCATTGGAAAATAAACCAACAACATCCAGAAAGCAACAAAAATAAATAATGCCGAAAACCGCATTCTTCCCGACAGCGAGCCGACCACAATCGCCGGCGTCACCATACAAAATACCAGTTGAAAGATAGCAAAGAGTTGCCCGGGGATACTACCGGCATAGGGCCCAGGCACAGATGCACTGATGCCTCTAAAAAAGACATTGCTTAAATCGCCAATCACGCCAAAGCCACCCAGATCTGGACCAAAGGCTAAGGAATACCCCACCATATACCACATCACCGTTGCCAGTCCACAGCATAACACAACTGACATGATAGTATTGAGCACATTTTTTCGCCGTACCATCCCGGCATAGAATAATGCCAGACCTGGCGTCATAAAAAATACCAGCATGGTACAAATCAGAATAAATGTCACATCTCCTGAATTAATCATAATTTCCTCCGTAATTCACTTTTTCGTTATTTATGCCAATCACTGATTAGGGTTCAGTGATTATCTGATCAACCCACTTTAAAACCAGCGCTTATGGCCGGCCGCTATGCTTATCGCCTTTGATAAGTTGATTGAATTATCTGATAAATCAGAAATTACAGGCGCTCAACGCAAAAAAAGACGACAACAAAAAAAACTGTTATCGCCTTTGATCATTTAACTCAGATCCGGTTCCTTACCTGGCCGATTCTCCTCATTGACAACCGACTGAACCTTTTCGCTATTATTTTAGGTTGATGCTACTATTTAATTTAAGCTGACCCATTTCCGACTCAGCAAATCGAATTATAGCATTACTCAACCCGGGAGTCAATCCTTGAATTGTTCTGATTTGCAAACTTACCGAGGATTTCAAAAAACATCATAAAAAAGACGATTATATTTTTGCTTAAATATAATCGCCTCTATAATCGATCATGAATTTTTAGAGGGCGATATCGCCCCGTTCACCAGTTCTGATCCGGATACACTCCTCCACCGGTTTGATGAAAATTTTACCATCCCCGATTTCACCAGTTCGAACAATATCCATAATTAGTTTTACGATTTCCTCCACCTTATCGTCAGCAACCACAATCTTTATTTCAATTTTAGGAATCATGTTCATCATCACCGATGTCCCCCGATTATGGGCTACCCAACCGTATTGATTCCCACATCCAAGAATCTGGCGGATGTTCATACCATTGACTTTTGCCTCCAAAAAAGCATCCTTTAACGGTTCCAACTTTTCCGGACGGATAATTGCTTCTATCAGTTTCATAAGTTTTCCTTTCTTAACTGACTGAGAAGCCATACACTTATGGCTCCCCAATCGTATTTCAAAATCGATTTATTGATCTATTCCTGAGAAAGCCGGGTAACCTTGTTCGCTGTGTTCGCTGATATCCAGACCCAGTGCTTCAGCTTCCGGCGATACGCGGATGTTCATCACTTTTTTAAGAATCAGCATAATCACAGCAGTCATCACTGCAGAGTAGATTACTGAGATAGCTACTGCCATCAATTGAGCCACAAATAATTCGGTGGCTCCGAAAAACAAGCCATCCCACTGAGCTATGGGATTGATGGCTGACTGAGCAAATAAACCGGTAGCAATACCACCCCAGATTCCGCCGATCCCATGACAGCCAAAGGCATCCAGCGAATCATCGTAGCCAAACTTCTGTTTGATCTTTGTCATAAAGAATAAGCAAATCGGGCTGACCAGCGCACCAATCACCAAGGCCGCGCCAAATGGTACATAACCGGAACCCGGGGTAATGGCTACCAAGCCGATAACTGCACCAGTCACCGCACCCAGGACCGTAACTTTTTTATAAAGAATTGATTCCATCAACATCCAGCTTAACATCGCTGCCGCCGAAGCGATCATCGTGTTGCCCATCGCCTGAACGGCCAGTCCGTTAGCGGCCAGCGCCGATGCCCCATTAAAGGCGAACCAGCCGACCCAAAGAATCGCACCGCCGGTGAAAACCATCGGGATGTTATGAGGATGGTAAGCTAAAATACCATAACCTTTTCTTTTACCAAGAATGATACAGGCAATCAGTCCAGAAACCCCAGAACTGATATGAATGACATTTCCGCCAGCAAAGTCGACTGCTCCCAATCCAGCGATAAAACCACCTAAGCCCCAAACCATATGCGCCAATGGGTAATAAACAAGCAATAACCAGAAAGCAATAAAAATAAACATCGCTGAAAATTTCATCCGGCCTTCTAAAGCCCCCACCAGAATAGCTGGTGTGATAATACAAAACATTAACTGAAAAATTGCAAACAAGGCCCCAGGTATATTCGCTGCATATGGCCCGGCTTCGGTGGCACTGACCCCGCTAAAAAAAGCATTGCTCAAATTTCCGACAACGCCCAGTCCACCAACATCTTCTCCAAATGAGATTGAATAGCCGATGGCAAACCACATCACGGTTGCCAGCCCACAACAAAACAATACCGACATCAACGTATTGATTACATTCTTTCTCCGAACCATGCCACCATAAAACAATCCCAGACCGGGAGTCATAAAGAATACCAGCATTGAACCAATCAGTACAAATGCGACATCACCAGAATTAATCATCTTAACTTCCTCTTTTCTTAATTATTTTGATTCGATCATTTAATTATAACGATCTTAAAATACTCAGCCGTCTTCTTATGCAGTTTATATTTTCGGTCGTTTTTGGTATTTGCCTAATGTTCTTGTTCCACCGGCAATCCATTTTTCTTATGCCCATTCAAACGATAATCAAAGACTCTCCCCTCCATAAAAAAAGACGATAGCATTCATGACTGCTATCGCCTTTGATAATTTATTTTGAGTATTTGGTTTGAATAAAAAAGGTGATAACAGGCTTTACCTGTTATCACCTTTGATAAGCGTTTAAAATCTTTAAGTGTGTCCTAACAGTCCTGTCTTCATTGACTTCCGTTAGGTTTACCTTAAGTTGTTTTTGATTATAACACCATAAAAATCCACTGTCAATGTGATTTTCATAAATTTTCAATTGCAAACGGTTTTCTTTTTACTGCCCCGCTGTCACAACCACATCTTTTGTCTGACTTTGCCCATTCCGCTCAAAAGTAATACTGACCTTATCGCCGGCATTGACGGCATAGAGAATTTCTTTCATCTTCAGCATTGTATTGGTTTTAACCCCATTGATCTCTTTAATGATGTCACCGGCAGATAAACCCGCATTGGCTGCGCCGCCCCCCTGCTGAACCGAGGCAATGTAGATCCCTTCTGAAAAGTCAACCGCTTTGTCGGCCAGGTAATAATCGGCAATGGCACGGTCATAAGCGGTAATCCCTATCACGGTGGAATCAAACTTACCCGTTGCGACAATTTCATTTAGAATCGGTTTTAAAATATTGATCGGAATAGCAAAACCCATTCCTTCGCCGGTGGTTAGTTTATAGGTATTGATCCCAATCACTTCACCGTTTTTGTTAACCAACGGGCCACCACTGTTGCCTGAATTAATCGAAGCATCGGTTTGAATCAGATCTTCTGCCAAACCATTGTCCAGTGGAATGCTCCGATTCAGAGCAGACACAATTCCGGCGGTGACGGTTCGCTCAAAATTAAGTCCCATCGGATTTCCAACCGCTACTGCCAGTTCCCCGACAATCACATTGTCGGAATCACCCAGTTCCAGCACCGGTAAATCCTTAGCGTCAATTTTGATAATCGCCATATCCAAAGTCGCATCAGACCAGACCAGTTTGGCCTCATAAGTATTGCCGTCAGCTAATGATACCTTCAATGACGACACCTCATCCGATGCCACATGCTGATTGGTGGCAATATAGCCATCACTAGTCAGTATAAAACCCGAACCCACACCACTTGCCTGCTGTGGTCCGTAAACGGTCATCGCCACTCCGGTTGTCTCAATTCCCACTACCGATGCGGGGACAGTTTGGGCAATGGCTTCGACCACCGTATCCGCCGAACCCTGATTGACAACAATTTCGTTTTTGGCACCCTGAATCACGGTGCTATTGTCGAAAAAAAAGTTAAACGCCAGAAAAAAAGCGCCTACGATCACTCCGCCAATTATAGCACCAATCATACCAATGATAAGGGAATTGGAGGTTTTTTCTTTTTTAAGATCGTCGTTCATCGTTCACCTCAATCTTAGTTGAAGTTCTCTCATAGGTTGATTGTCTCACTCACACTGCTTCGCTTTGCCACACAAAGCTTCACATCTCCATCCAATACCACCCCGGCACCGGTTAATATCCGGGCTGTAGTTTCATAGGCCAACAGCGGATAATTGTTTTCCTGACTGAGATGGGCCAGCACCACTTCCCGGGTCCCTTCCTTTACCAGCGTTAACGCCAAATCTCCAGCGATTTCATTGGACAAATGACCAAAGTCACTTTTTATTCGCTGTTTGAGGTAGAAAGGATAAGATCCGGCTTCCAACATCGATACGTCATGATTCGATTCCAGCACGACCAGATCACAGCCACATAAAGCACTGTGCATCTCCGGGGTAATAATCCCCGAGTCGGTGGCAATTCCCAGACGTTTTTTTCCGTCAGAGATGACAAAACCGGCGGAGTCCGCTGCATCATGCGATGTTTGAAAGGCTTTGATTTGAAGGTCCTGAATCGCAAATGGGTTTTCAAAATTAAAGAGCTTAATATTATGCTCGGCAATTTTCCCCAGATCCTTTTGCATGGCTGCCCAGGTTTTTTGATTGGCATAAATTGGCAAATCAAAACGCCGCGACAGTACCCCTACCCCATGAATATGATCGCTGTGTTCATGGGTTACCAATATGCCACCAATCTCCCGGGGATCTTCTTCAATGGCATCCAAAGCCGCCTGAATTCGTTTCCCACTGAGGCCGGCATCAATGAGTATCTTCGTGTTGTTGTCTGAGACAAATAAACTGTTTCCTGAACTTCCACTAAATAAACTGCAAAATTTCAATTCTTGCTCCCTTGTTCATTTTAATATCTTGTAAAATTATTCCATTTAAATGCGCCAAGGACTAGCTGAATTGTTAGGTTTATCCTAGCGAATGATACTTAAACCTGACTTAACCTGACTTTACATGATTTAAGATAGTTGTCGTTCTCTGCTACTACCTCAACCATAATACTCCTAAAGACAAGCCGGATCTTTTTCGGAAACACGGCGGATAACCGCGCCAAGATTTCGCAAATTTTCCTGAAGATTTTCATAGCCCCGATCAATATGAACAATCTCGGTGATCTTTGTTTCGCCATCAGCAATCAAACCGGCGATCACCATGGCCGCCCCGGCTCGCAGATCCGTCGTTCTGATTTTGGTCGCTGATAAAGATTTGACCCCGGTAATACTGGCAGTTCGACTGTTGATCGAAATATTGGCTCCCATCCGCCGCAATTCGTCCACATATTTAAATCGGCTTTCAAAGATACTCTCCGTGATGGTGCTGGTGCCCTGGGCAATGGTCATTAAGACGGCCATCGGTTGCTGCAGATCAGTGGGGAAACCCGGATAAGGCATGGTTTTGACGTTCACTGCCTTTAACGGATGCTTCCCGATAACCCGAATCCCATCGTCCTCTTCCAGAACGATGACTCCCATTTCACTCAGTTTGGCCGTGATCGCTTCCATATGCTTGGGAATCACGTTTCGAATCAGAACATCCCCTTCGGTCGCTGCCGCGGCCATCATATAGGTACCGGTAGTAATCTGATCCGGGATCACCGAATACTCACAGCCATGCATTTCTTCAACACCGACGATCTTGATAACATCTGTTCCCGCACCCTTAATGTTTGCTCCCATCAAGTTCAAAAAGTTAGCCACATCAACGATGTGGGGTTCTTTGGCAGCATTTTCAATAACGGTTTTTCCTTCGGCCCGAACCGCCGCCAACATAATGTTGATGGTTGCCCCAACGCTGACGACATCAAGAAAAATATGAGCCCCTTTAAGTTCCGGGGCATCCATTTTTACCTGACCATGTTCAATCACTACGGTTGCACCCAAAGCCTGGAAGCCCTTGATATGCTGGTCAATGGGACGATCCCCAATGTTACAGCCCCCCGGCAATGGCACAATCGCCTTGCGGTATCGTCCCAGCAACGCTCCCAACAGGTAATAGGAAGCGCGCATCTGACCGGTTTCTTCTTCATAATCCGATACATCATACGAAATCGGTTTTTCGGTATTAATGATCAGGGTATCATTTTCTCTATATATTTCAGCTCCCAGTTTTTCCAGAATCACAATCATTTTGTTAACATCTTTAATATCGGGAACATTATCTATCTTACTTGTACAGGCACAAAGGACTGCCGCCGGAATGATTCCCAGCACAGCATTTTTAGCCCCGGAGATCGTAACTTCGCCTTGAAGCGGGTTACCTCCTTCTATAATAAAAGCATCCATGTTTATTCCTTTCAGTGCAAATGTATCTGCAATATCCAATTGATTATTATATCATAAGTTTCAATTTTATCAAGAATTCTCTCGATTTTACGCCATTTTTTTGTCAATAAAGCGGTTTTTCTTATACTCTTTAAGAATTCTTTTGCCCACTTAAAGAAAACAGGAATTGCTCACAAATTATTTTCAATGTGATATAATAGTTTAACACAAATTTATGCAAACTAGAGATTTTTAATCGTAAAAAAATATCAATCCATAACTCGAGGTAAAAAATGAATCGTTTTGAATTAGTTTCCAGCCATGATGACCTGGGTGTGACCCCCATTGAAAATATTTTTATCAATCACTATATGCCCATGGCCCGAGGGGACTACGTGAAGGTCTATCTTTACGGCTTAAAGCGATGCTTTAATCAGGGCCTGACTCCCATCAGCAATGAAGATATCGCCAAGGATCTGAATCTTTTGGAAACCGATGTCAAAAAAGCCTGGGACTACTGGGCTGCTGAAAAAATCATCGCCATTGAATACACCGGCACCCGCGATGCCCTGGTCCGATTTTATAACATCACCGGGACTATTCTCTATAAAAATGAAACCATCCCCGCAACCACTGCTCCCCATAAGCGCCAGTCATCGAACAGTATCGAAGACCGAATTCAACGGATGTACACCACCATTCAGGATATGTACGAAAGCCGGACGATCACCAAAAAAGAAACCCTGCTGTTTAAACGCTGGCTGGATGACTACCACTTCACCCCAGAGGCTGTAATTCTGATTGTCGAATATTCGCTCAACATGATCAATAAAAAAGATCGTACCTTTACCCCGGCGCAGGTGGTTTCTTATCTGGAAACCGTGGCCAAGAGCTTTCATGCCGCCGAGGTTCGGGATCATATCGAGGCTGAAGCCTATATCAAAGAATCGACCCATCAGCGAACGGCCTATTATCAGATTTTTAAATATCTGGGCATTCAGCGAAACCCGATGGTTTCAGAACGGCAGATGATGGATACCTGGTTCAATGATTACGGTTTTTCAATGGAAATCATTGTCCAGGCTTTATCCCGAACCAATAAGCCGAACATGAAATATATTGATGGTATTCTTAAAAACTGGCATGAACAGGGCTTTAAAACCCTCGAAGATATTAAAAATGACAAACCCAAACCAAAAGTCGATCATAAAGCGTCCCTTGAACTAATGAGCGATGCCCGAAAACAGGCCTACCTGGATATGGAAGTTGATTATGCTGAGGATTTATGGCCGGAACTGGAGATAAATAATGAAGACCTATAACGAAGCCTTTGCCCTGTTGCAAGAGAAACAAAATGCCTACCAATTTAGACAGCGCCAGAAAAAAACGGCCCTCTACCGCCAGATTCCCGAGCTTTCTGAACTGGACAATCAAATCAACCGGCTAGGGGTCGCCCTGACCCGGGCGACCATTGCCAAGGAACTAGCGAAAACCCAGACCATCCGACTGCAAATGGACGAACTTGAAAACCGAAAAAAATCACTGGCCGGAGATAAGGCCACCCTACTGACGCACTCCTATTATTGTTCAATCTGCCAGGATACAGGGATTCTGCCTGAAGGGATCTGTTCCTGCCTCAACCAATGTCTGGCTGAAATCAGTTTTTCCAGCTATGACCTGAAAACCCGGGCCCAGCGGGAAACCTTCGAGACCTTCAATGCTGACTATTATTCTGATCAACCAATTGGTTCGGGATCAACCAGTCCTCGTTCCAATGCCTGCAGCATTAAACAGAACATGCTTAAATATTGTCAAAATTTTGAAACTATTGAAGATCAACTGCTTTTTACCGGTTCTCCCGGGGTGGGTAAAACCTTCATGTCCAATTGTATCGTCAATAAGCTCACCGAAAAAGGCTATGGGATTGTCTACGTTACCGCCGCTCATCTGGTCGCCAGCATTCAGGATCAGCTTTTCCGGGAAAAAAAAATTTCAACTGAAATTTATGAACCGTTGCTGCTTTGCGATCTTTTGATTATTGATGACCTCGGGGCCGAATTTTCTTCAAAATACAGCCAGAAACTGCTCTACGAGGTCATCGACAGCCGCCTCAATGCCGAAAAGAAGATGATCGTCTCCAGTAACCTGACGGTGCTCCGAATCAAAGAACTTTATGACGAACGGCTGTCCTCCCGGATCTGTGGTTACTTTAAAACCATTCCCTTTCTGGGCGAAGATATTCGTATTCTCAAGGCTCGTCGGGGCCGCTGATAAGAAAGATCTTAAAAATCCGGACTTTATTTAGCTTTTTTCAGCGCGTTTCTGATAAATCCGGGCATTTGACACTACCGGTTCAAATCGGTTTTCAAATTCAGCGGGCAACTTCTGAGTTTGTTCCATCGCCAGATACCCGCCATCGATCAGCGCATTATAAAACATCTGAATCACGTCGATGCGTTCCTGCTCATCAAAGTGCAGCAATACGTTTTTACATAAGATCAGTCCAAAATCGTTGCCAATGCCATTCAAGGTCAGCAGGTTATGCTTCTGGAAGCTTACCGCTCCCCGGATCTCATCGGTTAGCTGATAAAAATCCCGGTTTTCGACCTTAATAAAATATTTTCCAAAGATCTCCGGAGGGATTCGCTGCACCTGTTCCCGGGGATATTTGGCCTCATCGATAATCTTATCAAAAAGGTTGCTGCCATCGATATCCGTTGCCTGAATCTTTACCTTTTCAAAATCACACTGATCCAATCGCTCCCGCAGCAGCATCGCCAGTGTATAAGGTTCCGGTCCCATGGCACAGCCAGCATCCCAGATCTTAATGGTCGGATCAGACCGAAGCACTGGAATGGCATGATCACAGAGCAACTCCAGAGTATGTAAATCTCTAAAAAAATATGTAAACGCCATTATTCCTCCTGATATGTTCTTCCTTTGCAGAGTGCTGTCAGCCGGCGCTTTAACTCCCCTGCTTGCAGCACTTTTTTATTCTGGCTTAGTCATCCCATAAATATCATAAATTTCCTGAGTATACTCGCCATCTTCCTGATAAACAATCAACGGGGCATCGGTTTTCAGCCCCGGCTTTCCGCTTTTTCGACCTTCAATCAAAACCAGATTGGCCTCTTTTTTAATCGAGGGGTAAACGAACTGTAGCTGCTTGACCTCGATTTTATAAATCCGCATCAGTGAAATAATATCCCCCAGCCGTTCCGGCCGATGGACCAGAAACAAGCGGCCCCGATCCTTTAGCATCCGTTTACTAAAAATAAGAATGTCTTCAATACTACATAGAATTTCGTGTCGGGAAATCGTTTTTGTTTCGCAATTATTTTTCAGTCCGGCCTGGGCCCGCATATAGGGTGGATTACTGACCACCACATCATAGGCATTGGGTAAAATTTCACTGCCGGGGTCTTTAATATCCCCAGCGATGATTTTAATCCGGGTTGATAAACCATTCAAGGCTACGCTCCGACTGGCCATATCCACCAACGGTTTTTGTATTTCCAGACCGGTGATGGAGGCTGCCTGGGTTTTTCCATAAAGCAGAATTGGAATAATCCCCGTCCCGGTACCCAAATCGATGATATGGGGCGCGCCCTTTATTCGCCGGGAAACAAACCAGGATAATAAAACCGCATCCATCCCAAAGCAGAAATAATCCGGATTCTGGATTATTTTTAGATTATTCAGCCCTAAATCTTCAATTCTTTCCCCTTTTTTTATAAAGTTATTCACATTTAACTCCTCCTATCCACACAATTTCTACGATTCTACGAACAATCAACAGACTTATCCACATTTTAATGGATTCTATCCACTGTTTGTGGATAAGTTTTGAAATTTTTCGATTTCTTTGCCCAAACGCCCTAAACTGGCGGCTTTTTTGATCGACCTTTTTTCAATCGATTTGTTGATTGTTTTTTTATAACTTATCCACATATACACAGCAAAAAGTTGAAACTGCACAGCCCCTCGTCAAAGCCTTGATCAATGCGGTATTTTAAATTTTAATTTGAATACTAAAGCGGTCAATCGCTGTTGACAAAATTATTTCTTCATAAATTCACTGGTTTTTTCGATTTTCCCTTTAATGTACACAGAATCTTTGCTATAATGTGTAGTTGTAGAGGACTATTTCTAATTTATTGTAATGATTTGCCGCCTCTGAAAGCTTCTTTATCATCCACGATTATGATGATAAAGTCAATAACCAAAAATATTGCACTGAAATTATTTGCGAAAGCGATGGATACTTATGAATAATGACAAAATCCAGCCCAGTAAATTGGATATTATTCTCGAAAAAAAACAGAATCTGGATGCCACCATCGAGGAATTTGAACTGCGCATTGATGCCAAGCTCACTTCACTCATTGATGACGGTTTCATTTCCCGTGAGGTCAGCCCTGATTTTTTCGAAGCTGCTATCCAGGATCCTTCCCAACCTGATGAACATTTTCTTTCCGGGGTGGATATCTCAGATGACGATGCTCTGGATCAGGCTGTTCGCAACTCCCGTCCTTTCGAAAGTCGGACAAACAGGCTGGCATTTGAGGGTGAACATTTCACCAGTCCCTCCTCATCACTCAATGATATGACTGGTTTTTCCACCCCCCTCGGTGAAATCGAGGATGACGAGGAACTACCGACCCTGTCAAAAATACTGGGACGAACGACTCCCTATGCTTCTGAATCAGAGCGAACCGCTTCGATCCCCGAAGCGCCCATAAATTCACTGACAAATAGCCCGTCCTTACCAGAAACAGTTGACAGCATTTTCAATTCCAGATTTGCCGAAACGGATATTCTGCCCGCTCAACCCGAAACGGTCATGGAAGCGCCAAATCCTGAGCTGTCCCCAAAACCAGAAACCGCACCGTCGGTTGCTCGGGAAAAACCAATTCTGACTACTGCTGCTCTGGTTCAGGAAAAACCATTGCCACCAGGAAAGAAAAAACCTCAAAAGACAAAAGCTAAGGTTGCCAAAGCAAAAAAAAATACCCCCAACAAAAAAACAATTCAGCCCTCCCAAAAAAAGCTCAGCCTAACCGATATGGTTCCGCCGCTTGTTTTTTTCTTTATGGGATTATTGGTTTTTGGCGCTTTTCTGATTTTCACTGCCCCAGAATTTAATTTTATTGATTACTCGGTGGTATTCATCTTATTTACCTGCCTGATCTTTACCATTGCCATGCCCTACGGCGCCAGCATCTTTTTTATGGTCTTGCTGATATGCAGTTATGTCGCTCTATCACTTATTTCGGTTTTCTACCTGGGCGTTCCCTTTCAGTTGTATCAGCTCGGCTGGCCAGTTGTCATCCCGATGATTTTATGGAGCAGTGCCTTATTAATCCGAAAGATTCGTGAGCTGTTCCGTTTCAAAAAGAATCTGGAACAACAAATTGCATCCTATGATAATCTGGAAGATAGTCCCGGCCTGACCATTGAAAAAGCCTATTACAAGGATCTGAAATATGCCATGGAGCGGGCTTCCCAGGGTGAAACCATTCTGACTCTGGAGATGATTACAATTCGCCATCTCGATGAACTCAAAACCATAAATGGCCCAAGACTTTGGGATGAGATTCTCTATAAAACCTTAAAGATTATCAAAACCCATTGCTACAGCTCCCACCTGATTTATATCCTCGATGGCAGTTTTTTCAGCATTCTGATGGAAAACACCTCGGTCAAAAATCAATTGCTGATTAATCAGGAAATTACCGAAGCCTTTAATGCGATGATTTTGGAGTATGAAACCATTGAAGCGGATGTGACACTCAACATCGCCGCGATTCCCTACACCCGGGATATCGCCAATCCCTTCGACTATCGCGCTCTGGTCCTAAGGCATCTAAAAAATTAAAGCAGAAACCGTGTGACCGGTTTCTGCTTTTTAATTGACAATAGCGTTGAAACTAAAAAAGGATGTGCCGCAGCACATCCTTTTTGTTTACTCATTTTAATAAATAATATAGGCTTCCAGATTCTGTCGGCCAAACTGAATACAGGCATCGTAGGAATCCATATAGATATCAACGATTCCCTGGGTAACTGCACCACCCCGGTCTTCCACCGTATAGGTGGTGCCCATGGCTGGAATATAAATCTTAGTCCCAAAGGGCAGGCCGCTCCAGGCTGCTACCGTGTGATTGGCTGTTGGCATCACTCCTGATGCGGTGGCATTGCCGGTTGCCGTATAAGCGGTACACTGGATTGTCATTTTTACCGCACCTTCAGGAATGGTATTGGTGGCCGTTGACGGTGTCGCTGCCGGTGTCTGAACCACTGGTGCCGGTGCTGCTGGCGTTTCCACCACTGCTGGTGTTTCCACCACCGTCGGCTGTTCTACTACCGGATCCGGTGTTGCCACAACGGCCTTTGTTCCCACTTCGACAATTTCGGGAATTGGAGCCACAACAATCTCATCGTAAATCACTTCCCGCTTGACTTCCACTCCATTTTCATAGAGCACCCGCTCAACCTGACTGGATTCGCCATTAACACCAACCTGAACCACCTTGGCTTTGCCAACTTCTAATTCCGGATTATCTTTGTTCTGAGTTGTGTAGGTAATCACCTGCCGGCTGGGCAGCTCGTCAACCTGAACCCGAATGACCTTAACTTCTTTTACGTCTTCCAATGGTGTCGATTTTCCCGGTTCGACCCGATCAAGATCACCCAGTTCAATGTTATATTCTCCCAGCAAATCGCCGACGGTTTTTGCAGCAGTCTGATAAATAATGGTTTTCCCATCAAAAGACAGCTCGCCGCTAGCTTTACTCTTCACTTCGACAGTGTCAACGGTAAACAGTACCGAGTTGGTATCCACATTGACGGTATATTGATCATCGATCTTGATACCGTTGTCCGCCAGCACTTCCCCGACATTCTGGAAAATCCCGCCGCTAAGCACTCTTTCCTTGTCATCAACAGTTACCTTGATCTCCTTGGCAAAAACAAAGGAACTGCCCGTTGCCACCACACAGGTGATGATCACAATGGCCATACCAATTTTCAAAATCGACTTTTTTCTTTTATACGGGCTTTTATTCGCTTTTTCTATCATAAAACCTCCCTATCGATCTCAATCCACAGATCGAAATTCCGTTTTGTTACAATTTATTTACAAATCGATTGTACTTCATTTCTGAATAATTGTCAAGATTAGAATTTACTGATTGACTTTTCTTAATTTTTCATTTAGAATATATCTAATTAAATTAATATAAACCGTTGATGCGGAGATAACGTTGGAAAATGCACTTACAGAGAGCGAGGTGGGCTGAGAGCCTTGCAGAACGCAATCCTTCAAATGGACCGCTGAGGGCATGGTCAAAGGCTTAGGCCGAGTATTCCATGACGTGACAACTACGTAAGTGTTGAGGAATATGTTGGTATTCTGCAGAGGCAGGTTTGATCCTGCGAAAAAAGGTGGCACCACGAGTCGTTATACTCGTCCTTTACGTTTTGTAGAGGACGAGTTTTTTGCATTTACAGGCCCTTGTCTGTAATGATTAAAATGCAGCAAGAAAGGAAATAACCATGGAAAAGATACCCTATAAGATTTACTTAAGTGAAGAGGAGATGCCCAAATACTGGTTCAATCTCCGGGCCAAAATGAAAGAGCTACCGGAGCCGTTTATCAATCCCGGCACCGGTGAATATTGCACCAAAGAGGATCTACTTCCGGTATTTTGCGAAGAGCTGGTCGATCAGGAACTCAATACCACTGATGAATACATCGAAATCCCCGAAGAAATCCGTGATTTTTACAAAATGTACCGACCCTCACCGCTGGTTCGGGCCTATTGTCTGGAAAAAGAATTGGATACCCCAGCTGAAATCTACTATAAGTATGAAGGCACCAACACTTCGGGATCACATAAGTTAAACTCTGCCGCCGCCCAAGCCTATTATGCCAAAAAGCAGGGCCTCACCTCGCTAACCACCGAAACCGGTGCCGGCCAGTGGGGAACGGCGCTTTCGATGGCCTGTGCCTACTTTAACTTGGATCTTTCAGTCTATATGGTTAAGGTTTCCGCCGAACAGAAACCCCATCGCCGGGCCGTCATGGAAACCTATGGGGCCAAGGTTATTGCCTCACCTTCTGATACTACCAATGCCGGACGCAAAATTCTGGCCGAAACGCCGGACACCAACGGCTCGCTGGGCTGCGCCATCAGCGAAGCCATTGAAGTGGCAGTCACCACCGACAGCTGCAAGTATGTGTTGGGCAGCGTTTTAAACCATGTCGGTCTGCACCAGTCCATCATCGGTTTAGAAACCAAGGCTGCCTGTGACAAATATGACATTAATCCGGATATCATCATCGGCTGTGCCGGCGGCGGCTCCAATTTACTGGGACTGATCGCACCGTTTATGGCCGACAAAATTGAAGGCAAAAATGACATTGACTTTGTCGCCGTTGAGCCGGCTTCCTGCCCTTCGTTAACCCGGGGTCGTTACGCCCTGGATTTTGGTGACACCGGAAAAACCACCCCGCTGATTCGGATGTATACCCTGGGCAGCGGCTTCATGCCTTCGCCTAATCATGCCGGCGGGCTGCGCTACCATGGTATGAGCCCGATTATTTCGAAGCTCTACCACGACGGCTATATCCGGGCTAAAGCGTATACTCAAAACGAAGTTTTTGAAGCGGCTACCCAGTTTGCCCGGGTTGAGGGCATTCTGCCCGCCCCGGAATCCTCCCATGCCATTAAGGCAGCGATTGATGAAGCCTTGGCCTGCAAGGCTTCCGGCGAAAAGAAAACGATCGTCTTCGGTTTAACCGGAACCGGCTACTTTGATATGACGGCTTACATGAACTACAACGCCGGCAACATGACCGACTACGTCCCCACCGATGAAGATCTCCAAAAAGGTTTTGACAGTCTGCCACAGATCGATCAAAAATAATTTCCGACCAATAAAGGCCGCCCGGCAATGGATGCTTTCCATTGCCGGGCGGCCTGTTTTTTTCTTATCGCAAACGTCCCTGTTTTTTTAGGGCCGCTTTCACAGTAGGATAGAGATCAAAGTCGGTATGCGGCAGAAACCGTGAGGCATACATTCGGGAGATAAAATCGGTGGCGGCGCCGAATTCCAGATATTCGATTCGTTCCTGAAGTCTCATCACTTCATCCATTTTCTCACTATTGGTTAACAGGGCATAAGCCCCCTCCAGGGAACTGTTCCCCAGAAACACGAAACGTTCCCGGGGCAAATCCGGATAAAGACCGATGGTAATCGCCGATTCCAGATTGATATAGGTTCCAAAAGCGCCCGACACGTACAAGCGCTCGACATCCATCGGCGCCACCCCCAGCCGTTCCAGCAAATAAGCAACCATCGTGCTGGCGGCGGCCTTGGTGTCAATAAACTGACTCATATCCCGTTGGGTAAACAGCAGTTCTTCACCATTTCCGGATTCATCCTGACTGGCGTAGAGCACCCCGTATTCCCCATCACGGCTGACAATCCGCCGGGATTTTTCGGGATTAAAGCGGCCGGAAAAATCGATCCAGCCGTTTAACAGCATCTGCGCAATCAGATCAACAATTCCCGATCCGCAAATGCCCAGCGGCCGGTGTCCGCCGATGGTCGTCAGGACAAGCTCATTCTCGGCAATCACAACCGAATCCACCGCACCAGCGGTGGCCTTCATGCCATTTTTGCTGATGCCGCCCTCCAGTGCCGGCCCGGCGGCCCCAGCTCCGGCGACCAGAAAATGCCGATTTCCCAAGACCATTTCACCGTTAGTGCCAATATCAATAAACAGACCCAATTCTTCCTTTTCGTGCAGTCCAGCCACCAGCAAGCCGCTGACGGTATCGCCACCTAAATAGTTTGCCACTGAGGGCATACAATACAGATAACCACCGGTGTTGATCCCCAGCTCCCGGGCCTCCAGATACCCGGTATGGTTAAACACCGGTGCAAAGGGATACTCAAAAATCGGCCAGGGATCAATGCCCAACAAAAAGTGAATCATCGTGGTATTACCGGAAACAACCATGATCAAGGATTCCTGCGCCGTGATCCCGGTGGTTATTTCCAGCCGCTGTAACAGTTCATTAAATGTGTTGACGGTGGCCTGCTGGACGGCACAAAGATGCTCCGGTTTATTCTTGGCATAAAAGATTCGGCTGAGAATGTCATCGCCATACTGAATCTGATCGTTTAAGCTACTTTCTTCGCCCAATACCTCGCCGGTATTCAGATCCACCAGCTTCATGGCTACTGAGGTGCTGCCCAGATCGACGGCTAAACCAAAATGCCGTTCGCACTGGTCGCCGGCTTCCAGTTGTATCAGCTCCCAGGTTGTTCCATTTTTTATCAGGGTCAGGGTGATTTCCCAATTGGCCTCGCGGCACAGCGGATATACTTTTTTGAGCAGGCCACGGGAAAAACGCACTGTCCCAAATTCGTGGGTCAATGCGCTAAGAATCCGTTCCTGATCACCGATAATGTCGCCATTTCCTGGCGGTGACAATTTTAGAAAAATTTTTCTGGTTAATGCCTTAATCTTTTGTTCTCCCATAACCACCTCATTTTATTATTTTTAGTGACTCCCGCTGACGGTTTCATATTTCCAGCCATTGATGCCACCGAGATTATATACGTTCTGGTATCCCATTTTGAGCATCTGACTGGACGCCCCCTGGGATCTGCCACCGCTTAAGCAATAGACAAACACCGTTGTGTTTTTTTCCGGTATGATTTCTTCAACCCGCTGAACCTGGCTTAAGGGCAAATTAATACTGCCGGGAATATGCACATTGGCGTATTCGGCCGCTTCTCTGACATCGAGCAGAACAATCGCTTGATTGACCTCCAATTGTCGCTTCGCTTCATCTGGGGATATTCTCTTGACTGAATTCTGAGAGTCTGATTTTCTTGAAAATAAGTTTAACATAATATTACCTTCCTTGCATGATTTATTGGTATAAATTTTAACGCTTTTATTTGATGTTTTTATTTTACCGCCTTTTTTTATTTTCTTCTGTGATTCGGTCACAAAATGGAAGTTTTTTATATTTCAGCTATTAATCAGTACCTGTTCACGCAATAAACACTTAACAATATTATCCTGTTTATATTATAATGAGCAAAAGAGGTGAAGTCGATGTATAAGCTATTAATAACTGATGATGAAGAAAAAATCAGAGCGCTGATAAAAAAATATGCTATTTTCGAAGGCCATACGGCCGTGGAGGCCGCCAACGGTATGGAAGCGGTCGAGCTGTGCCGCAAAGAAACCTTTGACATTATTATTATGGATATTATGATGCCGGAACTGGATGGTTTTTCGGCGGTCAAAGAAATTCGAAAAAAACAGAACATTCCGGTGCTGATGCTGTCGGCCCGGGGTGAAGAATACGACAAGATTCACGGATTTGAGCTGGGCATTGACGATTATGTGGTAAAACCCTTCTCGCCGAAAGAATTGATGATGCGGATTGATGCCATTATGAAACGGGCTGGCCGGGATCAGCCTCAGGAACACGACATCTTTGTGAAGGACGGTCTGACTGCTGACTTTACTGCCAGAAGAATCCTCATCGATAACGAAAATATTGACATGTCGCCGAAAGAATTTGACCTGATTTTTTATATGATTCGCAACAAAAACATTGCTCTGACCCGCGAAAAACTGATTACCGAGGTGTGGGGCTATGATTTTTACGGGGATGACCGAACCCTCGATACCCACATTAAACTGCTCCGCAAAAGCCTTGGTAACTATGCCCGCCTGATCACCACCCTCCGGGGCGTGGGCTACCGGTTTGAAGGTTAGACCCTTGAAAACCGCCAAGACATCATCCCAAAAGAATAGCCCCCTTCAGATCAGCGTTAAATGGAAGATTTTTCTCTTCCTGCTTGGCTTTTGCGGCGTATTGCTGATGCTGCTGTGGTTTTTTCAGGTCGTTTTTTTAAACAGTTTTTACAAAGGCATCAAAATCAACGAAATCAAGGCCACTGCCAGTACGATTGAAAAGAGCATTAATGACGAAAACATCGAAACCATTATTTCGACTGTTTCGGAAAACAATGATATTTGTATCAAGGTTTTATCCAGTTCCGGCGACACCCTTTATTCTTCCCATGTTATCAAAGGCTGTATAATTCACAGTAAACCGGCCTTTGATGAAAAAGCGCTGCATACCGAAGTAACTGACAATAATGGTGAACTGTTTCAATATTACAACCACGATGGTTATAACAAAGAAATCCTGACGGAACCTGCCCCGGATTCAGATCCGGCACTTTCAGAAAACAGCACGGTTCAGACGAAACCGCCGGCCGAGGAAAAAGAGAAGGATAAAGACACCCTGATTTATTCTAAAACCATCGTCAACGATAACAATCAGGAATTAACCCTGGTGCTCAATTCGGTGATCTCTCCGGTAAATGCGACGGTAAATACATTACGGGTGCAATTATACTATATTACTGGTTTCATGATTCTGTTTTCGGTTGTCCTGGCCCTGATCATCGCCAAATGGATCTCCCGGCCGATTGAAGCAATCAACAGCAGCGCCAAAATGCTGGCCACTGGCGATTATACCACCCGCTTCAAAGGCACCGGCTATAAAGAGATTGCCGAGCTTTCGGACACGCTGAATTATACCGCCAAAGAACTTTCCAAGGTTGAGCTACTGCGACAGGAGCTGATTGCCAATATCTCCCACGATTTGCGCACTCCTTTAACCCTGATTAGCGGCTACGCCGAAGCGATGCGGGATTTACCGGATGAAAACAATGCCGAAAATGCCCAGATTATCGTCGATGAAACCAAGCGCTTAACCACCCTGGTTAACGATGTAATGGATATCTCCAAGCTGCAAACCGGCAACCTCAGTATCCATCCTGCGCCTTACAACTTGACCACCAGCCTCGGCGACTCGATAAACCGGATGAACAAGCTGATGGAAATGGAAGGCTATACCATCGAATTTATCGCCGACCAGGAGGTCATCCTATCTGCCGATGAAACCCGAATTTCCCAGGCCTTTTATAACCTGTTAACCAACGCCATCAACTATACCGGTGTCGACAAAAAAATTACCGTCACCCAAACCATTTTCGCTAACCCGGCTGACAATCTGACCAACTGGGTTAAAATTGAAGTGGCCGATTCCGGTGAAGGGATTGCCGCAGAAGACCTCCCCTATATCTGGGATCGCTATTACAAGGTCGATAAAACCCACAAACGGGCAGTCACCGGCACCGGTCTGGGGCTGTCGATCGTCAAATCGATCCTCGACATGCACCGTGGCGATTACGGCGTCACCTCCAAACTCAATGAAGGCTCGGTTTTCTGGTTTACGCTTAAAATTTAATCCTGCACCGAAAAAGATGCTCCTTAAGTGCTTCTTTGAGGTTGTCGATAAACTCCCGTACCGACCAATTGTTAATCTGTTGTTCGCTGCGGAATCGGACAGGCTCTGCCGTGTCCGCTCCGATGCGTACAACATGATATAACAATTGTCGGTACTAGGTTATCTTTTTTGGCAGTCTGAAAGATGCTCCTTTGGTGCTTCTTTTTTTATTTTCAGAACGTTCACACAAAAAACACAAAGTTAACAAACGCTTAACAAACTGCTGGCGTATACTTTAGAAAA
>CAZEBY010000033.1:0-28115 GCA_964510565.1 uncultured Lachnospiraceae bacterium
TGGAGTTTTTTATTCACTGGTTTTATGAGGTCAATCTACTTTTGGAAGGTCATCCGCTACCGAATCAGGGAGAACCAAACCCGGCCCATCGGGCCTACCATCAATTGCTGGATAATGAAAAAAATCAGGCGATCATTAAAACTTTATTTGAAATGATGGCGACAATACAATATAATGTTAATTTAAGACTACAATGGGAAAAGTGTTTGATAAAAATAATGAAAATTCAGAAAGGATAAAGCCAATGGGAAAATCAGTCGTCGGGGTACGATTTAAAAAAGTGGGCAAAATATATTATTTTGATCCCCTGGATATTGAGTTTGAACAGTTTGATCCGGTTATAGTTGAAACCGTTAGAGGCATTGAGTATGGTGAAATTGCATTGCCTGCCAGAGTGGTGGACGATGAAGAAATAGTGGCGCCGGTAAAACCGGTCATCCGCAAAGCGACAGAAACGGATACCATGGAGTTTAATAAACTCAAGCAAAACGAGCAGGATGCTAAAGCCATTTTTATTGCCAAGGCCAAAAAGCACAAGCTGGAAATGAAACTCATTGATGTGGAATATACCTTTGATCAGAAAAAGGCGATCTTTTATTTTACCGCCGAAGGTCGGGTCGATTTTCGCGAACTGGTCAAAGATCTGGCTTCGATCTTTAAGGTGCGGATTGAACTTCGGCAAATCGGGGTGCGGGACGAAGCCAAGTTGTTTAAAGGATTAGGGGTTTGCGGGCGAACGACCTGTTGCGCCCAGTGGCTGGGTGATTTTACCCCGGTATCGATAAAAATGGCCAAGGAACAGAACCTGTCGCTTAATTCAACGAAGATATCGGGAATTTGTGGCCGGCTCTTATGTTGCCTGACCTATGAGCAAGAATTCTATGAAGAGGTTTCGAAAAAACTTCCTAAAGTGGGACAACGTGTCATCACGGCTGATGGCGAGGGGGAAGTATTCAAATTAAGCATTCTGGAAGAAACCGTTTTCGTCAAAATTCAGGTGAATAAGGATGAAACCGAGGTGAAAAAATACCTTCTCGAAGAAATTGAAGTAAAAAAATTCGAAAAAGTCAAAAAAGACAAATAATCATCTTGATTTCACTTCAAAAAAGGATATAATAAAGATGTTGTTAATGCTAAAAGGAGGGTTTTTAGATGGCTTATAAAATTACAGATGAATGTATTGCTTGTGGCTCTTGCATGGATGAATGTCCAGTAGAAGCAATTTCTGAAGGCGATATCTATGTTATCGATGCAGCTACATGTACTGACTGCGGTTCTTGTGCAGAACAATGTCCAGTAGAAGCAATTGTTCAGGAATAGTTAGAAGTATGATCAAAAGGCACCTTCCAGAGTGTTCTGGGAGGTGCCTTTAACGTTGCCAGCGCTTAAAAAAATCTTTTATTAAATCCTTCTTATTTTTTTAAATTTTGTTAGATAATTGAATATATGGGTAAACATAAGCCTAAGAAATAAATTGATGACAGATTAAGATCTGGAGGAGGAAGAAATGCAAAAATATGTATGTGATATTTGTGGTTATATTTATGATCCTGCGGTAGGCGATCCTGACAGCGGCGTTGAACCGGGAACCGCGTTTGAAGACATCCCTGATGATTGGGTTTGTCCGTTATGCGGTGTTGGCAAAGAAGATTTTTCACCGGAAGACTAGAAAAGAGCAATCAAAAAAGAGCCAAAGCTCTTTTTTTTATGGAATCAATCGGTTATAATGGAAATGACTACAGAAATATGGAGGACATATGGCGGTTAAAGCGCGGGAAACCCTTGAAAGCAAACAAATCAGTATCACGACCCTGGGGATCTTAATGGTGGTGGTCGTTGGTTATACAATTCTTTACAATCAGTTTGCCAATACCCTGGAAGATTATCGGTTAAAAACAATTGTTGGGGTGATCAGTCTGGTGATTATGATGGGTGGATTTTTAATCTCGCTCCGTTATATAACAACCGCCTATGAAATGGTGGTTACTCATGATCGTTTCATTATTGAACGCAAAATATTTTTCTGGAAAAAAACGGTTGTCGAAATAAAAATTGATGATATTAAAATAATTCTACCACTTGAAGAAGCCAAGAGACTGGAAGGGCATATGCGCAATTACACCCTGACAAATATCGACGGTAAACGAAAATATGTGATTCAATATGAGGAACAGGGAAAAATTTGCTCTGTTAAGATCCAATGTACCGGGAAATTTCACGAAACCCTTAAAAAGCAGGTCAAAATATAATAGCTTTAAGGAAAAATTAAGGTATATAGGGTATTATTTGGACATAACAAGTTACCCTCTTTCAAAGTTTTTAGAAAAAACCGAACGCTTTTCACACGGCTTCGGTTTTTTTCTTTTTTGAAGAAGAAAAATTTTAAAGCAATTAGCGCTTTTTCTGATCATTTGATATTGTTAATGTTCCAATAAATCGGGTATAATACTCCTAAATAACTAAGGTTCTACCGGGAAGGAAAACCAATGGAAATTGTAGCAATTATGGGAAGTCATCGAAATGATCAGAATACACAGAAGGCGCTTGACTATTTTGTCAGCAGAATTAAAAGTGAACATCAGTTTTTTGAATATAATGTCAATAAGATCAGTGTCCAGGCCTGCACTGCCTGTGATTACTGTATCCCTCATCAGGGTGAATGTGTCATCAAAGACGATATGACCGAAATTTATCAAAAAATGGAAACCTGCGATTTATTGATTGTGGCCAGTCCAGTCTATTTTAGCGCCTTTCCGTCAAAAATAAAGGCGTTGATTGACCGGACCCAAATGATTTATAATCTTAAGGATAAGTCTGCCATCAAAAACAAAAAAATTCTGATCATTGGTGTAGGCGGGGCGCCGCACTATCCGCGACAGTTTCAGGCCATCGATAACACCCTGGAATGGTATAAAAAAACGTTGAGTTGTGATGAGATTGGTTTTGTTCAGTTTTCCCACACCGACGAATTGCCGGTCGTGGATAACAAGAAAGCGCTGGCAGAACTGGAAGAAATCGCAGAAAAAATAAATACAGCGAAAGCGTAGAAATAAAAAAGGAGATACAAAATGGCAAAGATAATCGATCAAAACGAATTTGGTAATTTGGTGCTCAAAGGAAAAGGTGTTGTTCTGGTGGATTTTTTTGCCACCTGGTGCGGACCCTGTAAAGCGTTAGCACCGATTTTGGAGGAAGTGGCAGAGGAATTAAAAGACAAGGTGGGTATTTATAAGGTTGATATCGATCAGTCCCCAAATCTGGCCCAACAGTACCGGGTGATGAGCGTGCCCACGATGAAAATTTTTAAAGATGGCGAAGTGGTGGAAACCATCGTCGGACTCCAGTCAAAAGGGGTTTTGCTTGATAAACTGAATTATTATGCCGGATAATGAAAATAAATGAAAGAGAAAGGCCGCTTCGGGTAAGAAGCGGTCTTTTAACATTCTAGGAAAAAATTGTAGGATACTTTAAAGAATTATACGAAATTGTTCGATGCATCTAAACTTCGTTTGTCGGCATACATCTTCAGATCGGCAGTGTGGACGAGGCTGTCGATGTTGTTTTCAGAATTGCTAAACAAAGCATAACCGGCAGCAATTGACAGATGGGGACGCAGTTCATGAATACGAAAAGGTGGAGTAAAGGCCGCTTTGATCACCTCGATGCGAGTTTTTACTGTTGCTTCCGATTTGATGCCAGGAATAATCAGGGTAAATTCGTCACCGCCAATACGGAATAAAAATTCATTGGCGGTTTTGGCTTTTTCCAGCCGTTTGGCCGCTTCAATCAGAACCAGGTCTCCGACATCATGGCCAAGAGCATCATTAACAGCTTTAAAACCGTTCAAGTCCATAAAAACCATTGCAAAATCTTCATGGTTGTCTTGATAAAGTTGCTGACACTCTTCCAATTTGCTGAAAAAAAAGCGTCGGTTGGGCAATTGGGTCAGGAGGTCATAATTTGCCATGACAAACAGTTCATCAGCCTTGGAACGGTATTTTTCTTTACTCTTCAAAAGTGCATCGGCAATCTTTTTACGCATCGTAATGTCGTGAAAAGTAAGGATGATTCCGTTAAAGCCGTGTTCGCGGTCTTCTAAGATAGCGGCTGACAAGGTGGTATTAATCATCGTGCCGGATTGGCTTTTCAAATCAATTTCATAGTTTTTGAGTTTTTTATTTATGGCAATCTGTTTTAACAGGTCGTCAATTTGCTGCTTACCTTTAAACAATGTGTGAATGGGCTTTCCAAGCAGCGCATTTTCAGGATAGCCGAGGACTATGGTTACGGCATGATTAACCTTCTGGATCTTATAGGCATCGTCCAACAGCAGCACCGGATCCATAATGGTGTTGAGAATAATATCCGACGAGGCAATTTTAGAAAATTTAAAAATCTGATAACGATCCGCCAGCAAAAAGAAACTGATCACAAAGATTTCGATCAGGATATTTGACAAAGGCGGAAGAAATGGCACAAAAAAAGGCAGGACGATATCGGTAAAGATGCCCAGAATGACAATGAAGGTAATGATGGCGATAAAAAATAGCCCCTGTATTTTTTCATTAGCATAGGCCGATTTTTTTTGCCACTGATTCACAGCAAATAAAGCGCCACCAATATAGAGGACCAGATAGAGAACATAAATCCAGGTCCAGATATTTGATGGTTTATTGAGGTAGGCCCATCCCAGATTGGTCAGGCTGGGGACAAAATTCTGGGCAAAACAGGTTGTTTCAGCGAGCAGATTATGCACCAGAATAATGAACGGAAGGGTGTAAAACAACAGGAGTCGCCATTTTTTATCGAGAAAACTGGTATTTCCGGTCAGGATTAACAAGAGGTGGCAAACAAAAACGGCAAACAGCGTCCAGCCGATTGAACCGGCCCGATGCCAGAAAAAAGCGTTTTCGGCTGTCGGGGCAACGTAAATAAAGGCATGGCAAAAAGCCCAGGTCGCCATCGACAATTCGGCAAGCAGGGCTATCCGCTGGAATAGCTTGTTCCGGCGCTGTTTTAAAGTATAAAGAGCTAGAACGGAATAAGAAATAAACACTGAAAATGAAAGCAAAGACAGGGTATTCAATTCATCAGCTCCTTTTTTTTATCATTTTCTGGCATTAAAGCTGGCGAGGTCCCTAAAATGCCGGGAAACTTTTTTGTCTTGATACATCCTCTGATCAGCCAGACGAATCAGCTGATCCAGATCAAAATCCGATTGGCTGAATAATGAAAAGCCGGCTGAAACAGAAAGCTCAAAAGTCAGACCATTGAGGGCAATGGGTGGATCAAAGGCGGCTTTGATCCGGCCGATCATTTTGGTCGCTTCAGCGACGGAAATGATATCAGGGATAAGGATGGTAAATTCGTCACCCCCCATTCGGGAGATCATCATCTCCGATTGTTTAAGGCGCTCAAGCCGTTGGGCGGCCTGAATCAGAACCTGATCACCAATCGCATGGCCGTAACGGTCATTGATTTGCTTGAATTCATTAAGGTCCAGAAAGATCAAGGCAAAATCACCGGCACTGGTGGGGTATTGGGTACTGAGATCCTTAAGACGGGAAAAAAACATCCGGCGGTTGGGCAGGTGGGTCAGGGTATCATAATTGGCCAGAAGATACAGCTCATCAGCCAGTTGCCGATAGTTTTCACGACTTTCGAGCAGTTCCAGCTCGTTTATTTTTCGCAGGGTGATGTCGTGAAAGGTTACGACAATTCCCATAAACCCATCAATGCTGTCGCTGGCCACGGCGGCAGATAAGAGGGCATGGATGGGGTGGCCATCAGATGTGATCAGCTCCGTCTCCAGATTTTCGATTTTTTTATTAGTCTGCAACAGCTTGAGACTTTCCTGTTTGTACTCTTGGGTGCGTAACAGGCTGTTTAATTTTTTGCCCAGCAGCTGGGTCTGATCATAGTTAAGCGTCAAACCGGTGGCCAGATTATAACGGAGGATTTGGCCATTTTCATCAAGCAGTAAAACCGGATCCATGACGGTGTCAAGAATGACATCCGAGGATGCGATGGTCGAAAATGAAAAAAGCTGCTGTTCGCTGACCAGATAAAAGAATCCCACTGCAAACAGTAAAATCCCCAAGTTGGCCATGGGTGGCAGCAAATCGGTGAATAAAGGCAACAGAATATCAGTGGTTAGTCCAAAGATCAGCACAACCGAATCGATGATAATAATCGTTAAAGCCTGTTTTCTTTGTATCGGATAGACGGATTCATTTCCCCACAGCAGCAGCAAATAAAATCCGATCACAAAGTAAACGCCGAGATAGATCACATAAATCCAGGTCCAGATATTGCTGATACTATTGACATAAGTCCAACCGAGACCGGACGTGGATTGGATAAAACCGGTGGCCAGAATGGTGGTGTTACCGGTCAGGTTTTTGATCAGAATCAGGATCGGGATCGCATAAAATAGAGCTTTTCGTTCGAATCGCGAAAGAAAGTACGTTCTTTTGCTTAAAACAAGAAAAAAATAAATGGCAAAGGGCGGAAAAAGACTGCCACCAATACAACTGATCCGGTGCCAGTACATGGCTGCTTCCGGGTTGGGTGCAGTATACAAAAAAGTATAGGCAAATGCCCAGATCGCCAGCGTCAGACACTCAAAAAAGGCAAAACGGTTTAAGTCGTGGTGGGGGTTTAACTTCAGACAATAAATGCCCAGCAGTACAAATATTACAAAAGCGGTAAAAGATAAATAGGAAAGAATATTCAATTTATCACTCCTGCCTGGAAATTGATAATGGATCTAATGTTATTATACCCAAAATTGCGGGGATTTGTTAGGATTATTACCGGTACCATCGAAAAAACTCCACAAAGGCAGAAAAAAAGACAGCGACGAATCTTAAAAAAAATAAGGAGACCGTTTTCATTTTTGGACAAATAGGCCGATTTGTCGGGATTTTCGACAAGTTTGAATAATCGTATAATTACAAGCGGTCATCCCGGTGCTATACTCCTTTAAGCAAGCGAAAGGAGCGAAAAATGAATCAAAAAATAGTGAATAAAGCGAATATGGTCCGATTAATTGTCATTATCGGTGTTATTATTATACCACTGATGTATAGTTTTTTCTATCTCAGTGCCTTCTGGGATCCCTACTCAAAACTGAATAACCTGCCGGTGGCACTGGTCAATAATGATGCCGGTGCGACCATTAATAATCAGCAGCGCAATCTGGGGGAGGAATTTATTGATGAACTGATTAAGGATGGTACCTTTAAGTATGTAATCACCGACGAGGCCACCGCAAAAGCCGGTACCGAAAGCGATGATTACTATGCCATGATTGTGGTGCCAAATAATTTTTCAAACAATATTGCCTCGGCGGCGACGGTCAACAAGCAGACCGCCAGCATTATCTTTTCGCCCAACGAAAAACGAAATTATCTGGCCAGCCAGATCCTTGGAAAAGCTGAGATGCAAATGGAAACCAGCTTACGGGAAAGCATCTCCGGCGAGATCGTCAACAATCTGACCGATCAGGTGGCCAAGGTGCCCGGTCAGTTGGGTACTCTGAATGATGGTTTAACCCAGCTTTCCAGCGGCTCCGCGCAACTTTTGAGCGGTTCCCAGACCTTGGCCAACGGCACTTATTCGCTGGCCGCTGGTTCCCAGGAATTGGCCGCTGGCTCAGAAACTCTGGCTTCCGGTACCCAGGCCCTCGCTGCTGGCAGCCAGACCTTAGCCAGCGGAACTCAAACCCTGGCCGCCGGAACATCGCAATTTGCCGCAAAATTTTCGGATTTTAACGATGGCATCAGCACCTTAAAAAGTGGTTCGGCCCAAGTGAGCAATGGTGCAGAAAGTTTGGCAGTTGGAACCGAGCAGCTCAATCAGGGGATTCAAGCCTATACTGCCGGGGTCGATACTCTGATTGGCAACGTCAACCAGACCTCGGCCTTTATCTCGACCTTTGTCGGTGAGCATCCTGAGCTGATGGCTGATCCCCAATTTGCGGCCTTTATTTCGAACATGGCCTCAAGCGATAATGCCGACAGTATTGCCCAACTGGAAGCTGCGGGCAGTCAACTCAGCGGCGCATCCGACGCCATCGCCGCCGGGACCCAGGCATTGGCCGCCGGAACCAGCAATCTGGATGATGGGATTGCCACGGTTAGTAGCGCCGCCGGTCAATTAAATAATGCTGCCGATAGCATCTCATCCGGAGCCAGTGCCGTTTCAGACGGCGCTTCATCACTGACAAATGGCGCAACGGCGTTGTCAAACGGGGCGACTACGCTGACTAATGGGGTCTATACCCTGGCTGATGGGGCCAACACCCTGGCCAGTGGTGCCACAACCCTGGTCACTGGTCAGCAGCAACTTAATAACGGCATCACCACCGCCCAGAACGGCGTTACCACCGCCGTCAATGATGCCAATGCCGACACCACCAAATTAAATGGTTTGGGCAGCTATGTCAGCGAGCCGGTTACGGTGGACGATGAGGTGATTGATCCGATTGCCAACTATGGCACCTACTTTTCGCCTTATTTTATGTCGTTGTCACTCTGGGTTGGTGGCCTGATTATCTTCTTCGGGATTTATTTTGACGCCGATCAGAAATTCAAGATCCTGTCCCGGGAAAGCAGTAACAAGACGGCCCGCAGCTTTATTTATCTGCTACTGGGTCTGGCCCAGGCAATTCTTTTGGGCAGCATCATTAAATACGCCCTGGGGCTGGAAATTGGCCATACCGGCCTGTACTTTGTTTCGGTTTGTCTTGTCTCGATGACCTTCCTGGCGATTGTCCAGTTCTGTATTATCCATATGGGTGACGCCGGAAAATTTGTGGCGCTGACGCTGCTGATTTTACAGCTGACCTCCTGTGGTGGCACCTTCCCGATTGAAACGGTACCTAAGTTCTTTCAGATGCTGTACCCCTTTATGCCGATGACCTATTCGGTGGTGGTGTTTAAGGATACCATTACCGGTGCCATCTCCGGCGACTTCTGGCACAGCTTCCTGATTCTGGTGATTTATTTGGTGGTGTTCTTTGCCGCCACGATCTTCCTGACGATGATTAAGAAAAAGAAGGCCGAGAAAGAGGCTGTCCCCGTTAAAGCCGAACTGAACTCGGATCACTTATTTTAAAATGACCAAGATTAAAAGAACGCTGCATAGCACTATGCGGGGTTCTTTTTATTTGGGTCGATTACTTTGAAATAAGAAGCGGAAATGATATAATTATCTTCAAAAAAAGATCACGAGGAGTAGTCCGCATGTCCGATGCATCAATAACTAAAAAAGCGATCGCCAAAAGCTTTAAACATATTTTAAAAAATAAGAACTTTGAAAAAATCACCATTGCTGAAATTACCGCTGATTGCGGTCTGAACCGCCAGACCTTTTATTATCATTTTCACGATAAATATGATCTGATCAACTGGATCGTTTATCAGGAGGCGATTCTGGTTATCCGAAAAGATTTGACCATCGAAAACTGGGACAGCAAGGTACTGGAATTATTAACAACGATGAAAAATGATGGTCGTTTTTACCAGACCACCTTAAAAGATATCGATGGCACCGAGTTTCAGAATTATCTGTTTACTGTCACCAAGGAAATATTTATGGAAATGATTGAGCGCCTGGCCAGCGATCGGAAAATCAATTCGGAAGCAGTCCCGGTGATGACGCCCCAGAAGAAAACTTTTACCGCCGAATTTTTGTCCTATGGGGTGGTGGGGATGATTATCGATTGGGCCCAAAACGGGATGAAGCAATCACCCGAGGAAATCACCATCAGCATCAAAGAGATTATCAACGGGGCCCGGATGTTTGCCGTTTCCCGTTATTTTCAGGAACTGACCAAAGCATAACAGCGAAGACCGGCGGGATAACCGTCTCGCATAATAAAACAAAAATTTAAGGAGTCCACATTGAAAAAGAATGAAACAATTGAGTTAACGATAGAGGGATTTAATTTTCCCGGTAAATCCTGGGGCATGAACGGAGAAAAAAAAGTCGTCATGAAAAACGGCCTGCCGGGTCAGCGGGTCCTGGTGAACATTGCCAAGAAACGCAAGAAATATGAAGGCCGGATTCTGGAAGTGCTGGAAAAAACCCCCAATGAAATAGACGCCGCCTGTGATGTTTTTGCCAAATGCGGGGGCTGTACTTATCAGAACCTGCCTTATGAAGAACAGTTAAAGCTCAAAGAAAACTACGTCTTAAACCTGCTGGAACAGGCTGGGATTGCAGGCTTTGATTATGAGGGGATTGTCCCCAGCCCCGAGGTTTTTGGTTACCGCAACAAGATGGAGTATTCCTTTGGCGATAATGAAAAAGATGGCCCGCTGATGCTGGGGCTGCACGAACAGGGCAGCTTTTATAATATCGTCAAAACCGACAGTTGTCAGATTACCGATGGCGATTTTAACCAGATTCAAACGGCGGTGCTGGGCTATTTTACCCAAACCGGGGACAGCTATTTTCACAAACGCAGCCACGAGGGCTTTTTACGGCATCTGGTGGTGCGCAAGGGCAAACAGACTGGTGATCTGCTGATCAATCTGGCCACTACCAGTCAGGGAAGCCTGGACGAAGCGGCTTTTGTTAGCTGCCTGCTGGAGCTGCCGCTTTCTGGCCAGATCCGGGGGATTCTGCATACCCAGAATGATGGGGTTGCAGATGTGGTCAAAGCTGAAACCGCCAAAACACTGTATGGTGAAGATAAAATAGAAGACATGATTTTGGGACTGACCTTTGAAATTAGCAGTTTTTCCTTTTTTCAGACCAATACCTTAGGGGCAGAAAAACTCTATTCGGTGGTTCGGGATTTTGTCGGACAGGAACAAAACGAAGTGATTTATGATTTATACTGCGGCACCGGCACCATTGCCCAGGTACTGGCGCCGGTTTCTAAAAAGGTGGTCGGCATCGAGTTGGTGGCCGAAGCAGTCGAAGCCGCTAAAGCCAACGCCATCAAGAACGGCCTGGATAACTGCCAGTTTATCGCCGGTGACGTGATGGTGGAAGTAGCCAACCTCCATGACCCGGCCGATGTGATTATTCTGGATCCGCCCCGGGATGGCATCCACCCCAAAGCGATCTTTAAAATTCTGGGTTTTAAGCCTAAAACCTTTGTTTATGTGTCCTGCAAAGCGACATCGCTGGCCCGGGATCTGCCGTTTTTTGTGGCCGCGGGGTATGAGGTGAAGAAGGTGAAGTGCGTGGATCTTTTTCCGCATGCTGGGCATGTTGAAACGGTGGTACTGGTAACGAGGGTTTAAAGATGGTTAAGGATCATTTAGGAAAGAGTTATAAGAGCGTTAAAGAGATGTGTTTGGCATACAATATCAGTTATGCAGTTTTTCTTGATCGAAGAAGTCTAAATTGGTCTTTAGAGGATTGTTTAACGGTTCGGGTAGTAGACCATAAAGGCAGAGGCTATAAATCAGAAGAAGAGATGTGTAACTATTGGGGTGTTAAATATTATGTGTTTAAAGATCGACTTTCTGAAAATTGGACATTGGAAGAGGCTTTGGAAAGTAGGCAACCGGATGGCATTAAGGATCACCTCGGCAGGGGTTTTAAAACAAAGTCTGAAATGTGCTTATATTGGGGTGTTAAGGAGTACGTTTTTAATGATCGGTTAAGAGATGGCTGGACATTAGAAGAAGCTTTAGAAGGTAAAAATCCTAATGCGGTAGTTGATCATTTGGGAAAGAAGTTTGACACAGAAAAAGATATGTGTGCTTATTGGGGAATGAAAAGCTATATCTTTAAAGATAGAATAAAAGAGGGTTGGAGTTTGGAAGAAGCTTTAACGATACCGTATAAATTGTAGAAAATAAGCGTTAGAAGGACGAAGTAAAAATGTGAGGGTGGAATCTTCGTGAAAAGAAGGACATAAAACGTTCCCTCGTTGTTCAGGACGAGGTTTTGTGCCGTGAGCGAAACGAAAGGAATGGTTAAATAAATGGACAAAATGATAAAGATTAGGAATGAAGAAGAAACAGATTATCAGCGAGTAGAAGAAATCACAAGGGCGTCTTTTTGGAATTTATATATGCCAGGGTGTAACGAACACTATTTAGTTCATATTATGCGATCCCACGCAGACTTTCTGTCAGAGTTGGATTTAGTGATTGAAGTCGATAATCAGGTCATTGGGAATATCATGTATACGAAAGCAAAATTAATTGATGAGTCCGGGGCAGAAAAAGACATCCTTACGTTCGGCCCTGTTTGCATTTTGCCGGAATATCAGAGAAAGGGGTATGGAAAGACACTATTGGAGTATTCCTTTGAACAGGCGGTCGCACGTGGTTATGATGTGATTGTAATATTTGGAAATCCGAATAATTATGTGAGCCGCGGCTTTAAGAGTTGCAAAAAGTACAATATCTGTCTTGAAAATGATATCTATCCGTCAGCAATGATGGTAAAAGAACTTAAACCAGATGTCTTGGATGGCAGAAAATGGGTTTACCATCAAAGTCCTGTATTTGAGATCGATGAACAGGAAGCTGAGCGCTTTGATGCGGGTTTGGAAAGCCGGGAGAAAAAATATCAGCCAAGCCAGGAAGAATTTTTTATTCACAGCCATTCTGTCATACAGTGAGTTTGTCATATGACATCGGGATGCTTCGCGCGTTAGGCATTCAAAACAGATAAATCAAATTTGGTGGAGGCAAAAGCATGAAAACTCTGAATAAACGAATAGCGGCATATACGCAGCAGCTACGGCTGGGTGAAATCCAAATTGCGTACAAAGGAATATTGAAGTTTATGGGTAAATTAAGAGCAGATTTTATTAAGAAATACCCACACTACGATGTCAGCAACATCTATCAGGGCTATCTGGATATGTCCTATTTTTCTTTGAGTACGAAGCCGTTAAAAGATAAGGGTTTAAAAATTGCGATTGTATATTTACATGAAAAAGGGTGTTTTGAAGTATGGCTTTCTGCTCGGAACCGCGATATTGCCAAGTCCCATCAAGCGATATTTGATAGTCTTTCAGAGGAAATAACGATATTTCATGATCATAACAATCAGGATGCGATCGTAGAATGCGTATTGACCGGCACCCCTGATTTTGAAGATCAGGCTCAGTTGATTAATAAGATTGATCAAGGGGTCGAAAAATTTGTTTCGGCGATAATCAGACATTTATAATAAAAAGCCGAGGTTGCCGATGGATGATAAGAAGGGGAATAAACATGCCGAAAACGAGAAAGATGCTCAGTGACTGGAAAGCCCCGTATATTCAATCGCTGATGAGGTTAATTGAAACTCAGAGTAAAGAAACGCTGGCAAACTGGGCAATTACTTATTGTGAAGCGGTGATTAAGCCATTGTGGGAGCGGGACTACCCGGATGATTTGCGGCCGCAACAGGCTTTAAAGGCGGCCCGGGAATGGTTGTCAGGGACAATCAAACTGCCCCAGGCAAAAAAAGAAATCCTGGCCTGCCATGGTGCTGCCCGTGACGCCGAAGGAAATCCGGTGGCTCAAGCGGCGGCGAGGGCCATCGGTCAATCGGCATCGACCATTCATTCTGCTCGGCATTGTATCGGTTTGGCTTTTTATGGATCTTTGGCAGTCGCCTATGATCAGCTCGGGACAGCGGTAAGCTGGGAAGAAATTGAAACATGCGCAGCCGCTGAATGCGGTCGTATCGAAGCCGCTTTGCGCAGCGTGGCAGTGGCGGATGAACCGAACCCGGCGAAAATCAACTGGAACTGCTAAATCGGACAAAAGTGGAAAGGGGCAAAAGATGCGATTCAAGGAAGGGTATCATCTCTACGCATTCATCACGATTGCTTGCTGGTCGCTGGCTTATGTGCTGACGCGGCTGGCTTTAACTTATTTTTCTGTTTATGGCCTGGGCTTTTTACGTTATTTTATTGCTTCACTGACCTTGCTGGGAGTGGCTGTTGTGATTAAGATGAAAATGCCTGCAAAACGCGATTGGCCGATATTTTTCTTGTCTGGAGCGCTGGGCTTTTTTCTCTATATGATCTTTTTTAATCAGGGTCAGCAGATGGTTTCGGCGGCCACCGGCAGCATTATCATTGCCACGGCGCCAGTCCTTACGGCGTTGTTGGCCCGGATCATTTATCGGGAAAAGCTGACTTGGCTGCAGTGGTTGGCGATTGGACTGGAATTTGGAGGTGTGGCACTTTTAACGCTGAAAAACGGGATCGTATCGGTCAACATCGGGGTGTTATGGCTATTTTTGGCGGCGCTGGTTCTAAGCTTTTATAATCTTTTGCAGCGGAAACTCACTAAATCTTATGCGCCCCTGCAAACAGCGGCCTATAGCATTTTTGCGGGAACGATTCTGCTTGCAGTCTTCTTGCCAACGTCCGTGAATCAGGCGATTGCAGCGCCGCCGCTGCAATGGGTCTATGTTCTGATTCTGGGAGTATTCTCCAGCGCCATTGCCTATGTTGCCTGGACGAAGGCTCTGTCTTTAGCGAAAAAGACATCTCAGGTCAGTAATTATATGTTTTTAACGCCCTTTTTGACCAGTGTGTTGGGTTTTTGGATTGCCGGTGAAATCCCGGAGCAGTCCACAATCATTGGTGGTACAATTATTTTGTTCGGCGTCTTTTTGTTTAATTATGGTGAGCGGATATCGACACAATTGAGACTATTGTAACCAATAACCCGGATCTTGAGATTAGTTTAAAAACGGAGCTATTTGAGAAGTTACTTAAATTATCTGAGGACAATGTTTTTGATGGGTGGGAGGATTGCAGAATCGAGCTGCTTCAAATCGGGATCGAATTTGCCGATATTGAAAGTTTGAGAAATAAGCTAAATCAGAAAATTGAAGCGATGATCGACAAAATCTCTGGTGATCGATATAAGCAATATACGGTGGAAGCCTTGCTGCGGATTGCATTGGAAATAAAAAGTCAGTATGGTACGAAGGCAGAGGTTGATGAATTTATCAGACAGAATCTCAATTATTCATCGTTTAGAGAAGCGCTGATTAATAAATACATTAAGGAAAAAGATTTCCTGAGTGTGATTGAGCTGACTTTGGAAGGCGAAAAAAAGGATCGGGATCATGCCGGTTTAGTCGCTAGATGGAAAAAGATCAGATATACGGCTTACAAGGAGCTTTCCCAGAAGCATGAACAGCGGCAGTTGGCTAAAGAACTGTTTTTGGACGGAAATTTTGAGTATTATCAGGAAATAAGAGCATTAGATCCGGGGAATGAAACCGCACTATATCACAGCTTAAAGCAGGAATTAAAAGCGCTCAAAGACTGGCGTGGCAGAGAGTTGTATCGGACGCTGATTGTCGATGCTAAAGATTTGGATGCGATCATGGACTATGTCAGAGAAAATCCACAAAGTATTGAAACCTATGCCGAGATGCTGAAGGAAAAGTTTAAAGATGAAGTCATTGAAATATATCAAACATATGTTAAAAGTGCCGCCGGAGCTGACCGAAACAGACGGGAGTATCAGGGCGTTTGCAGAATTATCAAACAATACAAAAAGATTGCTGGTGAAAAAAATCAGGACAAAGTCATTCAGGAACTTGTTGTTTTTTATAAAAAAAACCGGCCTTTGTCGATGAACTTCGTAAAGTTTAATCGATAAGGTGGGAAAAGCAAAGGCTTTGAGCTAGTTACTGGAATCGAAAATATAAAATCAAAGTGAACGCGCTTGGGGTCGAATTTAAAAAGGAAGGGATAAAGGAGAAATTTGAGATGAACAAGACAAACCCAGAGAAAGCAATTAAAGAATTGACAATGGTGTTGATGTATTTAACCCGGTTTAATGAAAGTGATCGCTTTGGTTCAAATCTGTATATAACCTGGAAAGGATATGATTTTAAAATTATTAATGAACTGGATGATGAAGATTATATCAGACAGGGAAGACATCGTTCCAAGTCGGTAGCAATTACTGAAGAGGGGATTAAATTATCGCAAAGCTTATTAAATAAATATAATATTTCGGATTGGGAGTAGGTTTACAAACGAAACGGCCCCTCGTCATGTGATCATTGACAAAGTAAGCTGGGATGATAACTCACAATCCATTTATGCACTTTAAGGTGTTCGATCGGATACAACAGGAGAAAAAGCAATGATTTATCAATAAGTCATTGCTTTTATCTTGTTTTTGCAGTATGCTAATCAAAATGAATAAGTGAGGTATTAACGCATGACCGACAAAACAGAAAAAATTGATTTATCTGAATTCAAAGAGCTGGTACGAAAAAGTATTGGAGCCAGAAGCCAGGTGGAATTTGCTAAAGACTGTGGATTAACGGCTTCCCACTTGAATCGATTGATTAATGAACAAAATCAGACGACTCCCCAAGTTAAAACTATTCGTAATATCGCCTTGACGGCTGCCAACGGCGTTACGCTTAACGAGTTGCTTGTTGCTGCTGGATATGACCCGCAAATCGATCATCAGTGTGTTTATTCAGAAGACGGAAAAAGTAAGATTGCGGGGGGGATTACAGCTGAATCACTGCGTAATTTCAATGTTCAAAAAGCGTTTCGTGAGGAATTAATCAGTTTGCGCGAATGTATCCGTCCATATGATGATTTTAACGACGTTTTCGGTAATCTCCATTGGGATTGCGAACATTATGTCGAAGATCTTCATCATGTCATGGAAAAAGAAGAAGAAATTAAGAATTCAGGGTGCTGGGTTCATGGTGCGGACTATTCAATTGAGGGACAATTGAAATGCATGAAAAACAATCAAAGTATTGCTTTCGATTTTTTGCTTTATTATTGCAAAACCGATAAGGGTAAAATCATCATAATGGATACCGATTGGGATTTTTAAATTTCGAGGGCGATAATATAATTTAAGAAGTTAAAATTTCATTAAATTTCAGACAAAACAAAGCAGGTATTGTCGGGAAGAAGTAACGGCCAAAGGATATACTGTCATTACAGCAGGAGGTGATTGGCATGGAATGGATGAAAGCAATTGGTGAAGCGGTTGATTATATAGAAAGTCACATGACCGAAGATATTACGGCAGATGATGTTGCAAATCATGTCAGCATATCGACGTTTTATTTCCAAAAAGGGTTTAGCATGTTATGTGGTTACCCAATTATGGAATATATCCGCAATCGTAGGCTGGCTCTGGCCGGAGTTGAATTAACGAATAGCGATGCTAAAATCATTGATATTGCAATGATGTATGGATATGATTCACCGGATAGTTTTACCAAAGCTTTTACTCGTTTTCATGGTAGCACACCTTCTCAGGTGCGAAAGGACAGTAACATGATTAAGTCCTTTGCACCGCTGAAATTAACAATATCGTTGAAAGGTGGTTATCTTATGGATTACAAGATTACAAAAAAAGACAGTTTTACTATTCTTGCTTCATCAAAAGAATTTTCTTACGACAATGCCAAACAGGAAATTCCCGCTTTCTGGCAGGAGCATTATGCATCGGGGAAAGGACAGACAGTTTGCGGCATGTTTGGAATTAACATCGACGAGGAAATGGGCAATGAAAAATTTGAGTATTTGATCGCTGATGTTTACAATCCGACTATGGATATTCCTGAAGGTTTTATTACCAAAACAATCCCGGCGTTCACCTGGGCAGTTTTTCCCTGTAAAGGAGCAATGCCAATTTCGATTCAAAATGTGAATGCAAAAATATTCTCGGAATGGCTGCCCACATTAAAGGAGTATGAATTTGCCGCCGGTTACTGTGTGGAAATGTACGATGCGCCTGATAAATATCCCAAGGGAACACAGGATAAAGATTATTATGCGGAGATCTGGATTCCAATAAAAAGAAAATAACAAATAAGACCCTGCAATCATGATGGGAGCAGGGTCTTATAGCTTTATGTGCGGAAAACGAAATGTCACATCGGCACAGCAGTTAGGCTTTCTTTTTACCATCGTCGATAATTTCGATCTCCAAATAATCAAACCAAATGGATTCAATGAATTGGTCTTGATGAAAAGTTGTCTTGGAAATCTGTTGAAGTTCGTTTGTATTTTTGTCAAACCACATTGGTTTTTCCAAATCAAAGTCATGGCAGAAGGTCTCTAAAGCAGCTTGGATTTTATCATATATAGTCAAAGATTGGTTATCAATTTCGATAACTTTTTCTTCTGAAAACTTGTTGTTTTTCATGATTTTTCCCCACATTCGAAACATAATTTTACCTCTTTCTGTTAAATCAAATTTTTTACAAGGTCAATAAAGTCGGCTAAATTAGGTGATATCCACTTTGAATCATGACAGAAGAGCTGGGTGTAGATGTGGTAATCATTTTTATACGGTAGCGCACCTAATAAATTAGCGTTTAGTTCTTTCTGAACTGCCAGATTGGGAAGCACGCACAGGCCCAAACCGCTTGCGGCCATTTCTTTTATTGCTTGAACACTTCCGGATTCTAAAGCAATTTGATAAGGAATCCCGTGAGACTTTAAATCATATTCAAATGCAGCACGATAATTGCAGCTGGAGCTTGTCAGGACCAACGACTGATTGGCAAAATCCGTTATCGCTAACTCATTTTTTGACGCCAACGGATGTGTTGGTGCAGAGAGAACCAGTATTTCCTCGTACTTTTTTATTAAAGAAGTGATCGAGGGGTGTTCGATGGGATTTCCGATCGTTAAAGCGATATCGATTGTGTTATCGGTCAACTGCTGGACAACCTGATCATTTTCAATGAGTTTTAGGTGAAGCTCAATGTTTGGATGGGCTTTTTTAAATGATTTTACGATTGCCGGAAGCTTAAAAATACAAAGTGATTCGGAGGCGCCAATAATGATTTGTCCATGAGCCAAAAGGCTGTTGTCAATTCTATCTTTGATCGTTGAAGAAAGTGCCAGCATTTCCACGGCATAGGGTAAAAACATTTCCCCTGACTCAGTAAGAAAAACTTTTTTTCCAATCCGATCAAGGAGTTTTGTATTCAGTTCCTGCTCCAATTGCTGAATTTGAGCGGAAATACTGGATTGGGCGTAGCCGAGCGCATCGGCTGTTCGGGTATAATTTTTATTCTTTGATAAAACCACAAAAGTTTTCAATTGCTTTAAGTCCATGAGCATTAACTCCTTCCTTATACGATCGAAATAATCGATAATTACAATAGAAATACATCATTTCACAGATTGATTGATTTATAGTAACATATAGATACCACGGACACAATAAAAATTTCCGTGTCTGATGGGAAACCAGGTGGAGGTGTAACAACGATGAATAAAACTATTTTTCCAGAACCTGTCTTAAGACTGCCGGAGGCCGATATTCCGATCAATGGTGTGACGGCATATTTGTCTCAAGCAGAAAATCATCAAATTATTTTTATGGTGTTTGCCGAAGATACGGACTTACCGGAACATGAGCATGAAGGTCAGTGGGGCATTGTACTTGAAGGTGAGATCGAGCTTGTAATCAATGGAATAAACTATTTATATCGGAAAGGCGATCAGTATTTTATTCCCAAAGGAGTCAAACATTCAGGTAAGATATTTGCCGGATATGCCGATATGACCTACTTTGATCAAAAAGAGCGATATGGATGCAAAGGGTTGTAGGGGATAGAGATGAAAACGGAATTACGTGAAAAAATTCTCGGTTTGGGTGCGGACGTTTGTGGATTTGCAAGTATAGAACGATATGCGGAAGCGCCCAAAGGCTTTCATCCGAGTGAGCTATTGCCTAATTGCAAAAGTGTCATTGCCTTCGGCATCGCACTGTCTAAAGGCCTCTTAATGGCTAATTCCCAACTGATTTATGCCTATTTTAATCGTTTCGCCGGTCCTCAGGTTGATTGGATTGCATTTCAGACCGCCGCTTTTTTAGAGAAGACCTATCACAGGACAGGCGTGCCATTACCCAGCGATGGTCCTTATGAGTATTGGGATGAAGAAAAAATGGAAGGGCGTGGCTTGCTGTCAATGAAGCATGCGGCATATCTTTGTGGAATCGGCACGTTTGGCAAAAACACGCTACTACTCAATAATGAATACGGAAACCGCCTGGTAATTGGAGCTGTTCTGACCGATCTTCAAATAGAATCCGATGAACTGGCTGCCGGAATATGCCTTGAGCATTGTGACTTGTGTGTCCGAAGCTGTCCGGTCGGGGCAATTAGCGAAAGTGGTGTCAAACAAAAACTGTGCCGTATAAACAGTTATGGCAAGAACAAGCGGGGCTTCGATACCGTAGCCTGCAACCAATGCAGAACCATTTGTCCGATGCGATGGGGCTCGGCGTAAGTCTCGGGCCCACCGGTTTTAATTGGATCCATCGATTTTAAAAATTAATAAACAGTGATTACTTGATGATGCGGGCCATTGCGGCAATATCCTCAGAAGCCATTGCATACTTTTGTAACGATCTAATGACGTTTTTGTGTTTTTCTGTTTGAACAGAGGCGCTTTTTTGAATAACAACGTGGAGATTTGTTTATAGGTGCGTTTTATCGAGAAACGCTTTTACCGCCGCATTGGTCTGTTCAGGGCGTTCAAGCGGCAGGATATGCCCTGCGTTCTGAATAACTTCCAATTCGGCTTTTGTGCCACTGTCGATAACCAATTTTACCGCTTTGTCAATCTCAAACTGCTTCACCAGAACACTTTCCGCTCCTCTTAGCCACAGCGTCGGACATTTAATCAACGGAAGCCTGTCAAGAAGGGTCCACTTTAATCGGAACGGTCCGATGCAGCTCAATTGCCAGTCGTCCATGTCATTTTCGCCATAGTTATATTTACCCTTTATCTCATCCTCAAGAATGGAAGTCAACCGGTCCGGGTCCGTTGGTTTTGAACCGCCCACATAAATAGACTCCAGCAATTTTCTCATCGCCGCATGGTCTTTCTTAATATACTTCCGGTTAAGCATCCTAAGCATACCCGGTATTTTTATGTAAAGCCATACGATAAATTGCGAATCGACCGTTTCGCCCAAGCCGCCCGGCTCGAACAGAACCATTGATTTGACCTTTTCCGGATGTAGCGATGCGTATTCGATGCTGAGGCTGCCACCCATGGAAAGACCGACAAGACTGAAGTTTTCAAGTTCCAACTGGTTAAATGTATGGTGCAGAATGTCCATCAGCCTGGCGCGATCCAGATAACCTTTCCACGGCCTTGATTTTCCGTGTCGCGGTGAATCCAGTGCGAATACATGATAAGCTCTGCTTAAAAACGGAAACAGCTGATCCCAGATAAATCGTGATTCATCGTACATTGCACCATGCAACAGCACCACGATAGGTTTGCTCGTTTCGCCTGCTTCATAGACCGACATGGGCCCGCCACACACAGTTAGATTATGATGCTTCATCCCCGGCACATTCTCAACACCATTCGATATTTTTTTCGCATCAATCGTATCATTCATTCGGATTACCGGCCTTTCTGTTTTTTTAATCACAGTTTCAGTTGCTTTCTTTAAGCAGTATCTCCAGAATGTCGATCCAAGACTCAAAGCCCTTTTCAAGTTCGTCTGGATCAATCTCGTCTTTAAATAATTTTTCTTCCAGATATCCCTGCGAAACCCAGAGGATCAGTTGCTTGGCGATTGTCGGGGAAATATCCGCTCTTAAGCCTTGATAAACATCCATACCGTTTGTTGTGGGATTATGTCCTGATTGTATTGCACCCGTATTTAGGCGTGGCTTTCGATAATTTTCAAGTTCCATTCGGACGTGTTCCTGGACAAAGGAATCGTTATCGAAGGCGGCTGTATAAGCGAACTTGTAAATCCACGGATATTCTTTGAATAGGGAAAGTCGGGTCTTCGCGTTTCGTCGCATTAACGAAAACAGATCAGCGTCGCTCCCTTCCTCGGCGTAGGAAATTTCGTCCGCTTCGATAATGCTGTCTGATGCCAGTCTAAAGATTTTCAAATAGAGATTTTCTTTATTGGAGACATACTTGAACAGCACGCTTTTTGATATTCCGGCCGCCTCAGCGATATCCTTCATGGATGCTTTTTTATAACCGTGTTTGGCGAATATTTCGCAGGCAGCATTAATGATTTTATTCTGTTTTTCCTTTTCAAGTTTTTCAAATGTCATATTAAGCCTAATTCCTTTAAATAGAACATCATTTACTGTGACCGAATCGGTCACGATTATTATAGCATGGCTTAGTCTAGTTGTAAATATTTATGGTATAGAGTTTACCGAATTTCTAATTTGCAAAAGGAAAACGGCAATTTTAATTGTTATTTCAAAACCGTCGCAGGCCACATTTTAGCCACAAAAAATCCGTTGCCGAGTTGGTTGGTGATTTTTGATCAAGATAATAGCGGTTTTGAATCACATCATATGACACAGGGACGTTTCGTTTGTCATGCCCATCAAGCTGTGATATACTTGAAAAAAACAGGAGGTGAAATCAGAAATGACAAGACAAGCCCGGATTAAAAGCGCAATCGGCATTTATCACGTAATGCTGAAAGGTCTGGATGGGCGTAATATTTTTCTGGATGATGCGGATCGATCAATTTTTTTGGAAAAGCTCACAAAAGCCAGAGAAATCGGTGACTTTGAGTTGTATGCCTATTGTCTGATGGACAACCACGTTCACCTGTTGATCAAAGAAGGGGAAGAACTGGGAACCAGCATCAAACGGATAACCGTTGGCTATGTGCAATTGCACAATAACAAATACGGTCGCACCGGGCATCTCTTTCAGAATCGTTTCAACAGCGAAGTCGTGGAGGATGATTCGTATCTGATGACGGTGGTTCGCTACATTCATTGCAATCCTATCAAAGCCGGGATTGCTTCCCGATTGGAAGAATATCCGTGGAGTAGTTACGATCAGATAAGAAAGGCCTATCAGGGAAAGGCGACGGCACTGGATAGTGGGATTATCAAAAACTATTTTCCAACGGAAGCAGACTTCATCCGATTTTCTGAACAAGAAAACCAGGACGAATGTCTGGATACCTGCTCAAAAAAGAGATGGACGGATGAACAACTGACTGATCTGGTAAGCCAAAACCCTGAATACCGAAATCTGGGAGAAGTATCGGTAGACAAACGAAATCAGCTGATCCGACAGATTCGGCAGGAAACCGGTGGCAGTATCCGTCAATTGAGCCGGGTATTGGGACTGGGCAAGATGATGGTGGAGCGGGCAGTGGAACGATGAAGATGACAAACGAAACGTCCCCTTGTCATATGTTTTCAAAAAATGCTAAAGCCCCCTGAAATACAAGGTTTTTAAATAACATACGGGGTGTCAGTCTTGACACTACCATTATTATAAAAGGGAGAGAAAAATGAAACGAGTGGCTATTAGTTTAATGTGTATGATAGTATTATTTTTTGGTGCGACTGGGTGTAGTCAATTAGCGCAGGAAGTCAAACAAACAGCGGACGATCTCTATGCCGCCAAGGTGGAGTTTGTGGGAGATAATGCCGCCGTTCATGCATTAATCGAAAAAACTGGCTTGGGAAAAATAAAAGAATACACTATCCAGCTGGAAACCAGTCAGGAACCCTATGGGCTGATCATAAATATCGCTCAAAAGGATGGATCTTTTAAAAAAAGTGATTTTGTGCCATCGGCGATTCAGTTACTGGGTTTAATTAAAAATCTGGATTATGTCGAAGTTAATAATGGAAACGAACAGTTTAAAATGACTACAGAAGAGGCATCGGCGTTGATCGATGAGAATGTAAAAAACCTTGGTGAATCGAAGGATAAACTAAAATCCATCATCGAAGAAATTACAAATAAATGAATAGAATTAAAAGAATCGCGCATATTATAGGTAGTGCTGAAATTTGATTAGTACGATTGATTATGACCAGGCAGACATGGCGACGTTTCGTTTGCCATGTCTGGGATACGTAAAGGCAGACCCAGTCAAGCGCTGTTTGGTTTATTATGATAGGCTATCAGTCAAGGAGGTGCTTTAAAATGCATGCATGGGAACAAATACAAGAAACCATTGATTTTATTGAAGACCATTTGACTGAGGAAATTGAAATTGAAAAGCTGGCCGGGATGGCTGCCCTGTCACCCTTTTATTTTCAGCGTCTGTTTAGCCGGTTAGTCAAAAAGCCGGTGGCCGAATACATCCGGTTACGGCGAATGGCCAAGGCAACCGAGGCGTTGCTGCAAGCGGATCAGCGTGTTCTGGATATCGCATTGGAGTTGGGTTTTTCATCGCACGAGAATTTTTCCCGAACCTTTAAGGATACCTTTGGGATGACACCAAGTGAATACCGCAAGAATCCGACTGCACTGAATTATATGACTAAACCGGAGCTGCTACTTAACTATGTGCTGCTTGATGAAGGGGTACCGCTTATCACGGAGGGAATTGTCCTCGAGATTAACCGGCAGAAGCTGAGGGAACCGGCCTTTTTTGTGGGACTCGAGAAAAAGCTGCCGGTCCAGTTTTTAAATGGCCTGGGGACGGAATCCGGTGCAGATCCTCTGGATACCCTTTGGCGGGATTTTCATCGGCAGAAGGGGGCAGTATTGGGGCTTCCCGATGATGTCGAAGAAATTGGGGTGACCTATCCTTGTTCTGAGGAGGGCTACTTTTGTTATTTTGCCGGCGGAACAGCCCAAGCGGCTGTAATTCCGGAAAATATCAGCAGTTGGGAGCTGCCGCAAGGAGACTACATTGTTTGCAGTTTTGAAGCCGAGAACTTCAAAGAGCTGGTGATGGATGCTTTATACAAGGCCCAGCAATACCTGTATCAGGTTTGGCTGCCAAATAAAAATTTGTCGACAGATTTCTTTTGTGCGGAGCGTTACTCAAGCCATTCTCCCGAAACGACATGCATGGAGGTTTGGCTGAAGCTGACCAATTAGCTTTCAAGTGATTACAGAATAATGATCGAATTGTGAGAAGACTTGTTAACTGATGATCGTTCATAAAACGAAATAATTCGGACGGTTCTCTCACAATTCTCTAAAAAACCTTGAGGAGATGCGATAACAAATCTCCATAACATTTTTTCACAGAGTACCCTTTTGCAATGCCCTTTTAGACAATGGGCGTCTCGGGTTTAACTGCCAGAACAGTATAGATAGCATCATTAATTTTGGTCTTCTTCACAATCTCGAAGCCAGAGGTTATCAATATTTTTTCGAGTTCCTCGGATTTAATACGAATGGACATGGGCGGGCCTTCGATAATCAAGTCGTCCTTTTCATATTCAAGACATAATAGGTGACCGCCAACTGAGAGCACTTCAAATATTTTGCTGAGCGCTGTCGTCAGTGACGTTACTTCATGAAGGATTAGAGAAGCCATAACAAAATTAATGCTGTCATTTTTGAGACTTAAATTCTCAATGGTCTCTTGAAGGGGTTCAATGTTGCGAAATCCTTTTTCGTTTGCTTTGGCTTCGATGACGTTGAGCATGCGTTTGTCAGGGTCCATGGCATAAACGTTACCCATTGTCCTTGCGGCCATCGGAATCGTAAAAAATCCTGAACCCGCGCCGACATCAAGCAGGGTATGGTTATTCTGAATGGGCATTTGGTTAATAAGCACTTCGGGTGGAATCAGACGCTCTCTTTGTTTGCTGTCTAAAAAAGCGATTTTGGTTAAAAATTTTTGGTCCTGTTGGTTGTGGTTCATGATAAAATCTCCTATAAAATATAATTCAGACTGTATTTATCTACAATTGCGTTAAAAAAATGAGCAGCCAAAACTGCGTCTGTTGCCAGCTCATTCTTTAGACAATGTTGTAAAACCGTTTCTCTTTAAGATCGTTCACCATTTTCTCTTCAGCGTCTCTCATAACCTTTTCGATTGGGCAAGCACCGTTCTCGTTCATTTCACAAGTAAAAAGAGCGCCGCTACCTTCAATGGCTTTTATGACGTCATAAAAGCTAATTTCAGTCTTAGGTTTTCTAAGACTATAGCCACCATTTACACCAGCAGTAGACTGAATAAGATCAGCCTTTACTAATTGGGTTAGTATCTTGGACAGATAGGTCGGTGAAATATTCATATGATTTGCCAATGGCTGAAGACTAAAATTGTTATTGCCTTCCTGCTTAATGAAATAGGCCATTATATGCAAAGCATAATCCGTTGCTTTCGTATATTTCATAATTATTCCTCCGCAAAGAAAACACAGACTGTATTTATCTTTGATTATAGGTGACACGATTTGAAATGTCAATAACATTTTTAGTCAGCAATTGACTCCTTATTTGCTGCATATGAAGAGAATAAGCGTTGGCGCTGGAAATAAGTGTTAAACCGACAGGAGTATTTTCTGAGAGCGGTTATTATTTTTAAAATAAGTCTTGCAAATGATTTTTAATCGATTTATCCTAAATTACAAGGATATCCTTTATCACTTAAAGGAGAATGATTAAATGAGTCAAATAAGAATGAATGAAATTGAAACGGTAATCAACAGCGATTATGCGAATGTTGCTGGTATTATTGTGCAAAAAAACGGCATCAAAGTCTATGAAAAATATTTTAATGGGTATACGACCGATAATACGGTCCATGTATGCTCGGTGACCAAGAGCGTGCTTTCGGTTCTAATCGGAATTGCCATCGATCAAGGTCATATCGACAGTTTGGATCAGAAGGTACTGACGTTTTTTCCGGACTATATGGTAAAAGACGACGAAAAAACCATTCAGACGATTACCCTTAAACATCTGATGACGATGACCGCTCCCTATAAGTATAAAACAGAGCCCTACGAATTGTTTTTTACAAGTCAAAATCCGATTCAGGATGCCCTGGATTTATTGGGGGGAAAGGGCATCATCGGTGAATTTAATTATTCCGCTATCGGTGGTACCCATATTTTGGCAGGGATTCTGGCGCAGGCAACCGGTCAGTCAATTCTTCATTTTGCTGAAAAATATTTGTTTACGCCCATGGGAATCAGGGTTCCCCATAATCTCTTGTTGCAAAGCGAAGAAGAGCATCTGGCAGTGATGAATGATAAAACCACCCGTGGTTGGGTGGTTGATCCGCAGGGAATCAACACCGGAAGCTGGGGCTTGTTTCTGACACCTGAGGATATGGCAAAAATCGGGCAGTTGTACCTGGACGGTGGCAGGTGGCAGGGAAAACAGCTTATTTCTGCCGATTGGATTGCGGAAAGCACAAAGCAACAGAGCCGCTGGGATACGCTTTCGTATGGTTATCTCTGGTGGATCATTGATGATCAGACGCATAGCGTTGCCGCCCTGGGTGATGGCGGCAACGTGATTTACATCAATAACAAGAACGGCATGGTGATTGCGATTGCGTCTCTTTTTATGCCAGATGCCCGGGATCGTATTGAATTGATCAAAACGACGATTGAACCGGCATTTGAACACCGTATGGTGTGAATCGAATGAAGACAATTGAGGGATAGAGAATATGATAATGCAAAAATTAAAAATCGCTGGGATTCCAGCTGTTATTTGGGGCGAAAATTCGACTAAGCTATTTATCGCTGTTCATGGCAATATGTCAAACAAGGCGGATGCGGTCATCGCAAACTTTGCTGAAAAACTGACACAATCAGGATATCAGGTACTGAGCTTTGATCTGCCTGAGCATGGCGAGCGCAAGAATGATCCAACGCCCTGCAAGGTCCAAGAGTGCGTTAAAGAGCTTGCACAAATTATGGAGTTTGCAAAGAGGGGGTGGGATCAGATCAGTTTGTTCGCCTGTAGTATGGGTGCCTATTTTAGTCTGCTTGCCTACCGGGAGACCGATCTGAAACAATGTCTGTTTCTGTCACCGGTTGTTGATATGGAGCGAATTATCAATAATATGATGACCTGGTTCAACATCAGCGAGGCCCAGTTACGAACCGAAAAGGAAGTGGCAACGCCAATTGGCCAGCCACTCTATTGGGACTATTATTGTTATGTCAAAGAACATCCCATTGATTGCTGGAATAAACCGACGGCAATTCTTTACGGTTCTGAGGACGATTTATGTGAAGTTGATAGGGTTTTAAAATTCACTCAGCAATTTAATTGCGATCTAACCATAATGGAACAGGGCGAACATTATTTCCACACAAAAGAACAATTGGCATTTTTCGGGAACTGGATAAAAAACCATATCTGTTAGGTTTAAACCACCCCGGATGTCATGACAGTGGAGCATGACAAGCGACGTTAGAAAATCTGTTGATAAGAG
>CAZEBY010000034.1:0-27777 GCA_964510565.1 uncultured Lachnospiraceae bacterium
CTTTGGCGATGGCCAGCCCCAGGCCATAACCGCCGGTGGCCTTGGAACGGGATTCGTCGTAGCGGTAGAAGCGCTCAAAAATCTTATCCCGCTGATCGTAAGGAATTCCGGCACCGGTATTAAACACCTCAAGATGGATTTTATCACCACTGCGCTTAAGGGTGAGCTCAATTTGCCCATCATCATTGGCATGTTTAATGGCATTGTCAATCAGGATGGCGGCAACCTGCTTGATCTGATTGGCATCACCCTGATAGGTGATACCGTCCTCAATATTAAGGGCATAGTTTTTATGGGCCTCAAAGGCAATGCTCTCGAAACTTAAGGCAATGCTTTTTATTGCATGGCTCAGATCAAAGGTTGAGGTAACCCCGAGCGTTTTGTCGGCGTCCAGCCGGGCCAGTGTGAGCAGGTCATTGACCAGGGTATTCATCCGGTCGGTTTCGGATTGGATATAGCCAAGATGTCGATTTGTTCCGATGTCTCCGGCTAAAACATCGGCGTTGACGCTGATAACGGAAAGGGGTGTTTTGAGTTCATGACTGGCATCCGAAATAAACCGCTTCTGTTTTTCAAAGGAATCGGCTACCGGTTTAACCATCAGGTTGGCCAGAAAAAGCGAGACAAAGAAGAGCACCAGCAGGGTGATACTGCCAATGATCAGGGAGTTCGTCAGGAGCCGGTCGGCCATCGCATTGGAAATCCGTTGATCGACAAAAACCAGCAGTTGTCCATAGGGTTTGTCAACAACCAGATAGCGGTAACCGTTAAGGGCGCCGGAAACTTTGTTTTTTGCCAGCATCTGATTTGCCAGATCCAGAACCTCCTGAGATACCAAGCTGGTATCGCTGCTGCCATTGATGGTGAAGAGGTTAGTCGCCGCATTAACCTTAACCGAATAGGTTTTTTCCCGTTCAAAGATATCCGGCGGCAGGGGATTAGCCGCCCCTGGAGTTCCCGGAGTAGCTGGAGGAATCACCCCATCATTATCGGCCAGCACGGATAACAGAGAAATACTCTGGCGTTCACTGGACTGGTAGTTGAAATAGTTGATGGAGCCGAGAATCAGGGCAAAAACCAGCGATAGGATAATCATAATCGTTGCCACCAAGCGGCGCTTCAGGTTTTTTATCATCGTGTTTACCCTTGTGTCGACAACTCCAGATAATAACCGATCCCCCGGTTAACCTTAATCTGGACCTGAGATCCCACAAAACTGATCTTTTTTCGCAGAAACGAAATATAGACCTCCACATTATTATACTCAGCTTCGCTGTCAAAGCCCCAAACCTTCTCAATCAACTGTTCCTTGGAAATGATCTGGCGGGAATGGACCATCAGGGTTTCCAACAGCAAAAATTCCTTCAAACCCAGTTTAACCGTCGTATTGCCGCAGCAAAGCTCCCGGGTTTTTTGGCGCAAGGTCAGATCGCCCCAGCCCGGATCATTCGTCATCACCTCACCTTTGCGTCGGGTCACCGCCCGGATTCGGGCCAGCAGTTCCCCGGTTTGAAAGGGTTTGGTGAGATAGTCATCCGCCCCCCGATCCAATCCGGCAATTTTATCGTTTAGTTCGGCCCGGGCCGTCAGCATCAGCACCGGAGTTTCAATTTTAGCCTGACGCAGCTCTTGTAAAACTGCCAGGCCGTCTTTACGGGGCAGCATAATATCCAGAATAATCAGATCATAAATCCCGGTCAGGGCATTATCCAGACCACTTTCGCCGTCCATGCAAATATCCACGCCATAATTTTCTTTGATAAAAATTGCCTTCAGGGCTTCGACCAATCCCCATTCATCTTCCACCAGTAATAGCCGCATGCTAAAAACACCTCCTCGTCCCAATCGCTATTTTTTATTATAGCATCTTTAATTGAATGAAGCTTGAACTCCAGCTTAAGAGATTCTTGCTTCAATCTTTATTCAAGCTAGCCTCACTATCATAGGTTTTGTTAAGAACGTGTTAAATCACAAAAGGAGGTACGACATGCAATTTCGGCATGAACACAAACATTATATTAATTATCTGGATTACCTGGTTCTGCGCAGGCAGCTAAAAGCCGTGATGCAGCCCGACGTCAATACCGATGAAGCAGGCGAATATCATATTCGCAGTTTGTATTTTGATAATTATCGGGACGTGGCGTTGCAGGATAAGATCAGTGGGATCAACCATCGGGAAAAATTCAGAATCCGCTGTTACAACAAGGACTTTGCCTTTATCAATCTGGAAAAAAAGAGCAAGATCAATGGCCTGTGTGCCAAGATCAAGGCCAATATTACAAAGGGACAGGTCGAAGCGATTCTGGCCCATGATACCGACTGGATGGCCGCGAGTTCAGAACCCCTGGTGGTGGAGCTCTATTCCAAAATGAAGTCGGGCCAGCTAAGGCCCAAAACCATTGTCGACTATAAACGGGAGGCCTTTGTTTATCGACCCGGAAATGTCCGGGTTACGATTGACCGGGACATCCGCACCGGTCTTTTCAGCACGGATCTGTTTAATCCCGACTTACCAACCGTTTGTGCCGGGGATCAGCAGATGCTTCTGGAAGTGAAGTATGATAACTTTATTCCCGCCGTGATTGCCGATCTCATCCAGCTGGATGGTCGAAGACAAACGGCTTTTTCAAAATACGCAGCCAGCCGGATTTATAGCTGATTTTTTATTAAACAAATTCAATTACGCAAATCAACAAGGAGATCTAAATGAGTTTTAACGATATTTTTAAGTCAAATTTTCTGGACAATGTCACATCGGTATCGATGATCGATATCGCCATGGCCATGATTCTGGCTTTTGGGATTGGGGTATTTGTCTATCTGGTTCATAAAAAAACCTATAAGGGGGTGATGTATTCATCCGGCTTTGGGGTTACTTTGATTGCCCTTTGTATGATTACCACCTTTGTGATGCTGGCGATTACCAGCAATGTGGTACTATCCTTGGGGATGGTTGGGGCACTTTCGATTGTCCGGTTTAGAACGGCGGTCAAAGAACCGTTGGACATCGCCTTTGTTTTCTGGTCGATTGCTGCCGGGATTGTCCTCTCGGCCGGGATGATTCCGCTGGCGATTCTCGGTTCGGTATTGATCGGGATCATTCTGCTGGTGTTTGTTAACCGCAAACCCAATGAGATGCCCTATATTATCGTGGTTAACTGCAGCGATCGGGAAGCTGAAGCAGAAGTGAAAAAATTCATCGATGCCAGTGTTACCAAAAGCATTATCAAAAATAAAACAGTTTCCCGGGAGGGCATCGAACTGAACATCGAGGTGCGACTCAAAAATGATAACACCGACTTTATTAACCAGGTGGTTGAATTGAAAAATGTCAATCATGCCGTTCTGGTCAGCTATAATGGCGAATTTATGAATTAAGCGAGGTGACCCGATTGGCCGATCACAAAAATATTGAACGGATTTGCATCATCATTGGCATCATCACCCTGATGCTCGGACTGGTTTTCGCCTATTTTGGCGAAAGTCTGGGGATCACCGCCAGTAGCAGTACGGATTTGAGTTATGCAACGACATTATTTGACGACAGCATGGTTCATACCATCGACATCGAGATTGCCGAATCGGATTGGAACAATCTGCAGGAGAATGCCGCCGATGAAGAATATCAGCTTTGTACCATTACCGTTGATGGCGAAACCCTTGACAATGTGGCGATTCGGCCCAAGGGCAATTCATCGCTTTCCAGCGTGGTCTCGTCGGATTCGGAGCGCTATAGCTTCAAGATTGACTTTGACAAATACAGTGATGGCTTAACCTATCATGGTCTGGATAAGCTCAATTTAAACAATATCATTTCGGACAATACCTATTTAAAAGAATACCTCAGTTATGACATGATGGCTTATATGGGGGTATCGGCACCGCTTACGAGCTTTGCAAAAGTGTCAGTAAATGGTGAATATTTTGGTCTCTATCTGGCTGTGGAAGGGGTGGAAGAAGCCTTTGCCCAGCGCAATTACGGCTCGGATGTTGGCAATATCTATAAACCCGACAGCATGCAAATTGGTGGTGATGGGGAAATGGGCGGTGGTGAAAAGCCGGATATGAGCCAGATGCCGGAACGGCCTCAAGGAACTGCTGACAGTCAGACAGCGACTGACCAAAACGGTGCTTCCCAAACTGCCAATGGAACCCAAAGTCAGCCCATGGGTGAGCCGCCAGAAGGAATACAAAGAGAAAACAGTGGTCAGGCACCAGCGATCAATCAAACAGGTGATGTTGCACCAACCACCGATACCGAAGTTCAAACACCGAACCAGAACAGTATGCCGGATATCACTCAAATGGGTAATATGGGCGGGTCTTCAGGAAATGATGTGGCGTTAATCTATTCCGATGATGAACTGTCCAGTTATGAGAATATCTGGGAAGGGGCTGTTTTTGATGTCACTACCAGCGACAAAGAACGACTGATTGATTCCATTAAACAGCTTAATGCCGGGGAAAATCTGGAAACGGTGGTGGATGTGGAAGCGGTGCTTAAATATTTTGTGGTGCATAATTTCGTCGACAATTTTGATAGCTACACTGGCAGTATGAAACATAACTATTATTTACGGGAAGATCAGGGCCAATTATCAATGATTGCCTGGGATTATAATCTGGCTTTTAGCAATTTCAGTGGTGGCGGCATGGGTGGCGGGACAACAACAACGGCTACCAGCACCGATGAAGCAACAACCCTGGTGAACTATCCCATTGATACCCCGGTATCGGGAACCACCATGGACGAGCGGCCGCTACTGGGTGTCTTGCTTTCCAATGAAGCGTATTTAGAACAATATCATCAGTATTTTCAGGAATTTATTTCCGGATATTTTGACAGTGGTCAATGTACCGAGACCATCGATCAGGCCACTGACCTGATATCGGACTATGTAAAAGACGATCCAACGGCCTTCTGCACCTATGAAGAGTATCAGGCCGGGGTTGCTGTACTTGAGCAATTTTGTATACTCCGGGCCGAAAGTATCAGTGGCCAGCTGGACGGAACCATTCCGGCGACCTCTGAGGGACAGGCGGCTCAGCCAACGGCGCTACTTGATGCCAGCAGTCTTGACATTGCGGCCATGGGCAGCAGCATGGGTGGTAGCATGGACAGGGAAATGGCAGCACCGAATAGTCAAGGGACGGATCAAACGGCCAATGCCGATGCTAGGAGTGCGCAGTCAGTAGCGGCTCCGCAGTCAGCCAAAGGGCAACCGCCAACCCGACCCGATGCGGACACGACCACGGCGGCAACCAATACACAATCGACCGCAGAGAGTGGTTCAGCTGCTGGTGAAAATCAGACCGGGAATGGGCAAACCGAGTCAGCGGATGCGACAAATCAGCCAGATGAGCGCACCAGGCCCAATGATACCACGGCAAGCACGATGGATCTCCCGTCTCTGATGCTTTTAGGAGGCTCTTGTCTGGTACTGCTGTTGGGTATTCTGGTGGCAAAGCGTTATAAACGATAAAAGACAGCTTTGCTAAACCAACAACGGGATAAGCTTAAAACGGCGGGTGCCAATAGGTTCCCGCCGTTTATAAAATAATTGGCGCAATGAAGCGCAGGGTTTAGAAAAAAAGGGGTTTTACAAAGAAAAGATTGACTTTTATGGCCAATTACCGTATAATCAACAAGCATGAAAAAATTGAATAATTTTTTTGTTCTACCTGAGGAGAGATGTCTGAGTGGTCGAAGGAGCACGCCTGGAAAGCGTGTGTACGTGAAAGCGTACCGAGGGTTCGAATCCCTCTCTCTCCGCCACCAAAATTAATAAAGAAATCCCATGATACAGCCGTTTGATGGCTGTTTTTTTGTGCCATAAAAAGGTTTTATTGGTAGACTCTATTCAATATGTCAGATAGGGAAGGAAGCGATTATGAAAATCGGTTATGTGAGAGTCAGCACAGAAGAACAGAATGAGGCAAAACAGGAAATTCTCATGAAGCAGCTGGGAGCGGTGGAGGCAATGGAAAAGCTGAAACGTACTAAGCCGACGTTTTACCGAAGAGTCAAAGCATATGAAAATTTATTTTCAGCACCCTCAGCAGAATAGTTTTTTTAAAATAGAGAGTACGATTTTATTTGATTGATCGTCCCGATTGTTTTTGTGTAAAAACAGACTTGCTTATGAAGTAGAGTCTGTTTTTTTTACCAGAAACATAACCTGTACCAAATATGACCATCACCATCGTTTATTATGTCTCTATACAGATTTTTAAAATGGCGTTATCATTCACACCAAAATATTGACAAATGTCAAACAATTGAGCATTAATGTTTGAGAAAGACAACAGCCTTGGAAATTTCCTCATCGATAAGGCGCTTAGAACCCGATAAGCGTTGCAGTTATGAAAAATTAGGTGTAAAATTCTTTATAAGTGCGTTAAAAAGTCGGTGCCATTTTCTCACCACCAGGTAGAGCATTTAGGCAAGCACCGATAAGATAAAAATACCGGAGGAAATCAAGATGCAAAAAAAAGAATACAGTGCCGGAATGGTCAAGCTTTCCTTCTGGTTCCAGGAGTTCAGGCAAGTGCTGTGGCTGGTCAATCAGGGGAAAAGCTTTGCTGAAATCGGCCGGATGAATACTAAAGAGAATATTTTCATGGCGTCCTCAGCGGCTCGCGCCAATTTGATTTTCACAACCGTCGTCAGACGGATAAAAGTGCTCAACCCATCCTTTTATCCACTCTTTGAAGCCGGAGATCTGGCGACTCAGAAATTGATTAATCTCATCGCAACAATGGCGGTTGATCAATTGTTTTCTGATTTTATTTATGAAGTCTACCGCGAAAAGCTGATCATTGGGGTCGCCGAACTGGCCGACAGTGATTTGGCCATTTTCTTTAAAAACAAACAGATCCAGAGCGACAAGGTTGCCAGCTGGACAGACGAGACCATCAAGCGTTTGAGTAGAGCCTATAAGACCAATCTGATGGAAGCCGGAGTGATCGACCAGACCACCGGCAACCGCAAAATACTAAAACCAATCCTGGACCGGTCGCTGGAAGACTGTCTGATACAAAACGGTATGGCGGTGACCCTCCATGCCTTAACGGGGGTACGATAAATGGTGACATTAGAAGAGCGACTGGATCAAGCCGAAACGATCATCAAAACCGAAAGCTTTCGAAGAAACAAAGGCCTGGGCAATGAGGTGGGTTATTATATTTTTGACTACCCGCCCGAGAAAGAATTGGTGGTTCGGGAACGGATTGCCTATATGCAGGGAAAAAACAACCGGGGAACCGACGGGTTTGATCTCAAGGTCTTTGACCTCTATGATCTGGTTATCGATATTCTGGAGGCCGAAGGATTTCTGGAGCAGTGCTTTCGTTTCGAACAGAAAAAAGGCCTGGAGCGGATCATTAAAGCCGTGGGCAATCTGCTAAGGATCAACGATGAAAACAGCCTGATTGTCAAGCACATCCAGGAGAAAACCCCAGCGGATGCCGTGGTCTTTCTGACTGGTATCGGCAAATGCTATCCGATCCTCCGCTCGCACAAGGTGCTCAACAACCTCCATCAGGCCATCGACCGGGTGCCGGTGGTGCTGTTCTTTCCGGGAAAATATGACGGCCAGGAACTGGTGCTGTTTTCCGAAATTAAAGACGACAATTATTACCGGGCCTTTAAGCTCGTAGACTAAGGGGAGAGAAAACTATGTTTATCAAGGATATGTTCGCCAAGCCGATTGACCGGGACATCAAGGGTGTTATCAAGGTTGGTCAGGCCGATGATGAAAACATCAAACAGGAACTGGAAGAATATGTAGTCACCGCCGAACTGCAGAAACACTTTGCCGATTTTTTTACCAGCTACCGCAAAGGTTTAAGTGGCCATACCGACAAAATGGGGGTCTGGATCTCCGGCTTCTTTGGCAGTGGGAAGTCCCACTTCCTGAAAATCTTATCCTATCTGCTGGAAAACAAACAGGTCAACGGCAAAAAAGCCCTGGATTATTTTGTTGATGATGACAAAATCAACGACGCCATGGTTCTGGCTGATATGAAATTGGCCGCCAGTGTCCCCACTGATGTTATTCTTTTTAATATCGATTCCAAAAGTGAAATGACCGGTAAAAACTCCAAGGATGCGATTGTAGCGGTGTTTCTGAAAGTCTTCAACGAGATGCAGGGCTACTGTGGAGCCATCCCCTATCTGGCTGATCTGGAACGGCAGCTGGACGAAGAAGGCCGTTACGAGGAATTCAAAGAAAAATTTGAAGACGATTTCGGAAAAAGCTGGGAATCCTCCCGGCATAAATTTGATTTCATCCAGGATAGCATTGTCGACGTGCTGGATGACATGGGTTTTATGAGCGAGCTGGCGGTGCGCAACTGGCTTGAAAAATCTGCTGACCCCTATCCCTTGAGCATTGACGGTTTTGCCCGGCTGGTTAAAGCATATCTGGATGGCAAAGCCAGCAACCATCACATTGTTTTTCTGGTGGATGAAATCGGCCAGTATATCGGTGATGATTCCAAACTGATGCTCAATCTGCAAACCGTCACCGAAGACCTGGGCACCGCCTGTGGCGGCAAGGTCTGGATTGTGGTCACCAGCCAGCAAGACATCGATTCAGTGACAAAAACCAAAGGCAACGACTTCTCTAAAATCCAGGGCCGTTTCGACACCCGGCTCTCCCTGTCATCAGCCAACGTGGATGAGGTCATCAAAAAAAGAATCCTTGATAAAAACACCACCGGGGAACAAACCCTCAGCCTCCTCTACGAAAACAAGGCTACCATCATCAAAAACCTGATCGTCTTCAATGACGGTATCGAAAAAAAGCTCTATGCCGACGAACGTGATTTCTCAGCCGTTTATCCCTTTGTCCCGTATCAGTTTAATCTGCTGGCCAGCGTGTTAACCTCGATCCGCACCCATGGGGCATCCGGTAAGCACCTCTCCGAAGGGGAACGCTCGATGATCGCCCTCTTCAAAGAATCTGCCATGAAGCTGATGAACCAGGAACAGGGTGCCATCATTCCCTTCAACGTCTTTTATGATGCCCTCCACCAGTTTCTCGATCACAGCCACAAAGGCGTGATCACCCGAGCCCTGGACAACGCCTACATCAACCCCGACCATCAGGCTGACTGCTTTAATGTCAACGTTCTTAAAACCCTGTTTATGATTAAATATGTCAAAGAGATCACCGCCAATCTGGACAACATCACCAGCCTGATGATTGCTGAGATTGACACCGACCGGATTGCCCTGAAAAAACAGGTGGATGAAGCCCTGAAGGTGCTGATGCGCCAGATGCTGGTTCAGAAAAACGGCGAGATCTATGTTTTCCTAACCGATGAAGAACAGGAAATCAACCGGGAGGTGGATAGCCAGTCGGTGGAAATGGCCGAGGTCATCAGTAAGGTTGCCGAACTGATTTTTGAGGTGATCGTCCCGGACAAGAAATACCGTTATCCGGCGTTAAACGGACGCTACAACTTTGCCTTCAATCAATTGGTCGACGATCGCCCCTATAAATCAAACCAGAACCATGCCATAGGCGTGGAGGTGATCACCCCCAGCTCCGATTACAGCGATGACGAAACCAACCTGCGAATGAAGTCCGGCCGGGAACAGAAGGTCCTGGTGGTACTCCCTAACGACGGCGCCTTTATCTTTGAACTCCAGAATGCCCTGAAAATCGAAAAATACCTGCGCCTCACCACCACCGACCGACTGGCTAAATTTGAGCAGATTAAAGAAGCCAAGCGGGTGGAAATGCGGGAAAGAAACGAAAATGCCAAGCTCTTTTTAGTGGAAGCCATGAAAAAGGCCGACATCTATGTTAATGGGGATAAAACCCAGATCAGCCAGAAGGACGTCACTGCCCGGATTCTTGACGCCATCGGCAAGCTGGTGGCCACGGTTTATCATAAACTGCCCTATATCGACACGGCCATGGGGGAAGCTAATATTCGTGCTTTATTTAAAACCTCTTCCCAGCAGGCCTTGTCCCTCGAGGGGGCAAGCAATCCCAATGCCCATGCCCTTTTTGATGTGCTGTCCTATATCGGGGCTAATTCTGTCCAGCATACCAAAACATCGATGAAGTCGATCATGGACCGTTTTATCAAAGCACCTTATGGCTTTGTGGAAGATGATGTGGAATGGCTGGTGGCCAAGCTGTTTAAAGACGGGGATATTTCTTTGACTGTCAGCGGTGCCACGGTGACTCTTTTGAATAAGTCCGAAGAGGAAGTGATCCGTTACTTAACCAAAAAAGAATATGTCGAAAAGCTCCTCACTGACCGTCGTGAAAAAGCCAACGATAAGCAGAAAAAAGCTCTCCGGGAAGTAGCCAAAGAACTCTTTAACGTTTCTACTATGGATGACGATGACGATTCCATGATGAGTGCCTTCCAGCGGTACGCCCAAGCTCTGATGAACGATCTGGAAAAACTGGAAATCAGCTACGAAAACCACCACCTGCCCGGGAAAAAAATTGTCGATTCAGGACTGGCCCTTCTGCGCTCGGTGGTGCAGATCCAGTCGCCGGTGGAATTTTTTAATAAGCTTGATCGGGATCGGGATGATTTTCTGGATTTTGCCGAAGACTATGAACCCGTCAAAGCCTTTTTTACTGGTAACCAGAAAAACATCTTTATAAAAGCTCAGGAAAAGATTGCCATCTACGATCAGAGCCAGACCTTTATTGTCAGCAAGGAGATTGAAGACCGGGTGACAGAGATTAAACAGATCCTGAAAATGCCCGCCCCCTATAACGAGATTCCCAGATTACCGGAACTGATTGACCGCTATGTCCATGCTTACAGCCATTATCTGACCGATCAGCTCCCGCCAATTATAGACGCTATCGACGGAGCCAGGAAACGGGTCTTTGACGAGCTGGAAACCCGAGCCTTTAAAGATCATTTGAGCAATGACTACACCCAGAAGTTTAGAGCCCTTGAGGATAAGGCCAACGCCTGCAATAACGTCGCCACTCTCCAGAATATCAAGGTAGAAGCCGATACCTTAAAAATTAGACTGCTCAATGAAATCACCGCCAAAGACCAGAAAGAACAACAGGAACGCGAGCGACTGGAACGGGAACGGCTTGAAAAAGAACAGCAGGAAAAAGACTGCACCAAAGAAAAACCGGAGACCTACGAAAAAGACAAACCCCCAGTAGCACCGCCGCCACCTCAACCCAAAATCAAAAAGAAAAAGAACATCAGCATCAAGGCCATCAATCCCCAGATAACCTGGCAGATCGAAACCCCAGCCGATTTGGATGCCTGCATGGCTGAACTGAAAAACCGGATTCTGGCCCAGCTGGAAGCGGATACGATTGTGAATATCGAGTTTTAGGGTTCTAATACGTTTATGCAGGCTTAGCTAAAAGATTAAACAAGCTTTATGCAAGAATGACCTGAAAACAGCGAACTAAAGCAATTCATTAACTGAACGAAAAATTCAAGAAAACCAGAAGCTGGTCAAGCTTAACCAAGAATTCAGTCAAGCAATGAGAGGATCACATATGAACAAAACAGCCATCAAAACCTTCGCCATCTGGGCCCGCAACAAGCTCATCGACGATATCACCTACAAAGCCGGGCTACTGGGCATTACCGATAAAGAAATCAAGACCCCCTTGCCCCAGTCTAGCTCAACCGTCCAGTTTTTTGACAACGGCACCAAAGAACCCTACGCCATCACCGGTAATGATGTGGAACAACGCCGAAAACTGGTGGAAGCCCTGATGGGTAAAGACTCCGACCATCCCACCGCCTTTAAAAATCTGGTAGAAGAGGTCGCCTATACCTGGTTCAATCGCCTGATCGCGGTGCGCTTTATGGAAGTCAATGACTATCTGCCCACCCGAATCCGCGTCCTGTCCTCTGAAAGCCCGGGCAAGCGGGAGCCGGATCTGGTGACCCATCCTTTTGATGCGGAGCTGGACTATTCCCAGTCAGAAAGACAACAAATCGCTCATCTTCAGGAGAATAACCGGTGGGATGAACTTTTTCGGATGCTTTTTATCAAACAGTGCAATGCCTTAAATGCGGTTCTGCCAGAACTTTTTGAGAAAACCAACGATTATACCGAACTGCTGATGAACGTATCATTTACTGATCAGGACGGGGTGGTTTTTCATCTGGTTAATGATATTGATGAAGAGGATTTTAATGTGGAAAAAGAAGGCCAGGTGGAGATCATCGGCTGGCTTTACCAGTATTATATTTCGGAGCCCAAAGATGTTCTAATCAATGCAAGAAGCAAATACAAGAAGCAGGATATTCCGTTTGTCACACAATTATTTACATCAGACTGGATTGTCCGTTATATGGTGGAAAACAGCTTGGGGAGACTTTGGCTGGAAGGACACCCCAATGAAAGTTTGAAAACCGATTGGAAATATTTTCTCGATGAAGCCGAGCAGGAACTTGAGGGTCAGAAACAACTGGATGAAATCCGGGAAGAGTACAAAAAAATTAGACCAGAAGAAATCAGAGTACTTGACCCATGCATGGGCAGTGGTCACATTCTCGTTTATGCCTTTGATGTTTTGATGGCCATCTACGAAAGTAACGGCTATAGCCAGCGGGATGCCGCTAAAAGCATTCTGGAAAATAACCTCTTCGGCCTGGACATTGATACCCGAGCCTATCAGCTGGCTTATTTTGCCTTGATGATGAAAGCGAGACAGTACAACCGCCGGATTTTAAACGGTGAAACCCGATGCAATGTTTATACCATTGAAGAAAGCAACAGCATCAATCGGGAACATCTGAAATATTTTGGTAAAAGATTATCAGAGACAGAACACAAAACCGTAGTTGAGCAGATTGAAAACCTGCTGGATACCTTTATAGACGCCAGAGAATATGGATCCATCCTCAATGTGGCAGAAATGGATTGGAAAATTTTGGATCGTTTTGTTGAAAATTCAGATGCGGAAGGTCAAATAACGTTTGGCTCATTTGGTATTGACGAAACACAGAGAAAACTGAAGTTAATTCTGAAAATAGCTGAAATTATGGCGAAAAAATATGAGGTTGTGATTACAAATCCACCATATATGAATTCATCATATATGACAGATAACTTAAAAAGCTTTATTGGCAAAGAGTATAAGAGTTTTAAGAGTGATACTTTTTCTGTTTTCATTAAAAAATGTATGGTTTATTGTAAGGAAAATGGTCAAATTGGGATGTTAACTCCATATGTTTGGATGTTTATTAATAGCTATGAAGAATTAAGAAAGTATATTCTAAAGCACAGTACAATCACTTCACTTGTTCAGCTTGAGTATAATGCGTTTGAAGCGGCCTGTGTACCTGTCGCGGCATTTACGCTTAGAAATAAAAAGACCATTTGTACTGGTGAATATATTAAGCTTTCGGATTTTAGGGGTATCGATGTTCAGGCACCAAAAACTATTAAAGCCGTTGAAGATAGAAACTGTGGGTATCGATATTCGGGAAATCAGGAGAACTTTTCTAAGATACCGGGGATGCCAATTGCGTATTGGGCAAGTGAAAATGCAATAAAAATCTACGAAGATTCAAAGCCTTTTGAAAAGATTGGGACAACACGTGCAGGCATGATAACAGGTAATAATCATTTGTTTGTTCGGTTATGGTATGAGATTCCTTTTATTCATATGGGTTTGGGCATGAAAAATAGACAAGATGCAATAAAAAGTAAAAGAAAATGGTTCCCATATAATAAGGGGGGTGAATTTAGAAAATGGTTTGGTAACAATGAATATGTTGTAAACTGGGAAAATGATGGGTATTACATGCGAAATTTTAAGGATGCGACTGGAAAAGTGCCTGCACATGCATTTAATTTAGATTTTATTTTTAAAGAAAATGTTACCTGGAATTCATTGACTTCCTATAAATATTCAGCACGTTATACAGATTATGGTTTTTTGTATGATGCAAGCGGTTCGTTTGCGGATATTGAAACTAAAGATCTTTACTATTCAATTGGGTTTTTATGTTCGGAGGTAAGTGCGTTTTATTTATCATTGGTAAATCCGACGTTGAATTTTCAAAAAGGGAATATTTCAACACTACCGATAATAATCTCGACAAGTGAGAAAACCATAGTTAATAAAATAGTGTTAAATAATATCTCAATTTCCAAAACTGACTGGGACTCCTTCGAAACCTCCTGGGATTTCAAAACCCATCCCTTGCTAGATTTCCGTTCTGATACCGATCTGGGAGTGATCCGCACCTACGAACAGGATGAAAACGGTCATCTGGTTGATACGGAAACCATCTTAGTCAACGGTGGTATCCTGACTGCCTTTGAACGCTGGCAGGATTTCACCGAGCTTCAATTCACCCAGCTCAAACAAAACGAAGAAGAACTCAACCGCATCTTTATCGACATCTACGGCCTCCAGGATGAACTCACTCCGGAAGTGGAAGACAAGGATGTCACCATCCGACGGGCTGATCTGGGCCGGGAAATCCGCTCCTTTATTTCCTACGCTGTCGGTTGTATGTTCGGCCGCTACAGCTTGGATACCCAAGGCCTGGCCTACGCCGGTGGGGAATGGGACAGCGAAAAATATCAGACCTTTATCCCGGATCAGGACAATGTTCTCCCCATCACAGATGAAGAATATTTTGAAGATGATGTGGTCGGCCTCTTCGTCGCCTTTGTTAAAAAAGTTTATGGCGAAGCGACCCTGGAAGATAATCTGGATTTTATCGCCGGTGCTCTGGGTAACAAAGGCAATACCTCCCGAGAAATCATCCGTAATTATTTCCTGAAAGACTTTTTTAAAGACCATTGCAAGGTTTATCAGAAACGTCCGATCTACTGGCTCTTTGATAGCGGTAAGGAAAACGGCTTTAAAGCCTTGATCTACCTCCACCGTTACAATGCCGACACCATCGGCAACCTCCGCATCGATTACCTCCACCGGATGCAGAAGGTCTACGAAAGCGAAATGGCTCGGATGCAGGAAACCATCGATAACAGCACCAACCCCCGGGACGTCTCGGCGGCCACCAAACGCAAAGAAAAGCTCATCAAACAGCTCAAAGAAACCAAAGAATACGATGAAAAAATTGCCCATCTGGCCCTGGCCCGAATTGATTTGGATCTGGATGACGGGGTTAAGGTGAATTATGAGAAAGTGCAGACAGATGTGGAAGGTCGAAAGCTGGCGGTGTTGGCGAAGATATAGCGACCGTTTTCGGATCATTTGTTAACGATGATGACAGATTCTTCAAGAAATTGAAGAATCTGAATTAAAATTAATCAGGACATATGACCCTGAGTGGAATATTCAAAAATAAATCGATATGAGATCCTTTGTTCGGGGTTGGGGTGAGATTGCGTGGAAGAAGGTAAAAAAATGATTGATTACAAAAAACTGATGAGAAACTACAATAGTTATCTGGAAACAGATGAAGCTGAAATTGTGTTTTTAACTAAAAGTGTTTTTTCTGAAATAGATACCAAAGCAAAATGGATTGATGTTTTAGCCCACGGGGATCTGATTAACCGATACAATCATTATGGGGAAGAAAATGAACAGGAAGTAACGGCCTTTACCTTTGCGATTATCGAGTTGTTTCCAAGAAAAATCAGACCACACTATCCTAAAGACGCTTCAACCAGAATGAAACGTGCAATTACCTGGAATGCGGCTCATGCCGACATCAGAAATCAGCGCAAAGAAGGTATACGGGGAACAATGCTTCTTTTATCATGTTCATTATATGACAAAAATCGTGATAAACTGCAAACCGTATATTATCCGGACTGGAATGAAGAGTATGGAGGCTTTGATCACACTGGGAATGCACCTACGATTACGATCGCAAAAAAAGAAAGAATGAAGCCTGAATGGGTATATCGATCAATTGATTTTCGCCGGATCAAAGAAAATGAACGTGAATTCATCGACAATAACATGGCCGTTATTGAGCAAATAGTTGATAAAAAGAGAGCCGAAAATAAAGCCTGGTTTTTTAGTGAGTTAATCGAGCCTAAGGTTACAAATGTAAATGAGGATAAGAAACAGGGAAATAATCAGATAAAAAACGACAAAAATAAACCGAAGAGGAATTCGAATCAAAAACAGGGTAAAGATCAAAATAAAACGAGCAATCAGAATGCAAAGAATAAACACAGAAATAACAAAATATAATTAATGAGAGATGAATCAATAGCGATTTTGAATCCAGGAGAAGAAAGTAAATTATGAGTAACTACAACCGGATAGACGGCAGAAAACGGGGAAGTGAGAAAGAGAATGCAGTTCAAAGTTTGCTATGTGCCATGAAAATGGTGATTAAATATTTTTTCTGCAAAGGAGCTATCACATGGAATCAATAGAAGATATAAATCAAACGTTAACGGATGAAGAGGTAATTGAAAGATTTCTTTTGGATATTGATTGTTTAGATGAACTTGATCCCTGGATTTCAGGTATAAATATTTTTGAAGTCTTGAAGATCACTAACACTGAAATTAGACATAGCAATGTTCTTGGATGGCTTTTAGATCCAAGTGAATCCCATGGTTTTTCAGATGGTATATTGAAAGAACTTGTCACAAGCTTTATCCTTGAAAATAAGGAGCATTACCGAAAACAGGGAATCAAAAGTCTGGAAATGCTTTTATTAGACTATGACAGTTTTTCTGTCCGACGGGAATGGAATCACATTGATTTGTTTTTAATCTCAGAAAAGGAAAAAACAATTATCTGTATTGAGAATAAGATTGATTCATCTGAGCATAGCAATCAATTGGAAAGATACATGACAGGGGTATTGAGTGCTTATCCAAACTATCAGTGCTTTTTTGTCTACTTAACCCCTTCGGGTGACTCTTCTAGTGATGAAGAAAACTGGGTTGCTTTTAGCTATCAGAATGTTATGGAAATTATCGAAAATAACATGGGCAAATATAACCTTGCACCAGAGGCGCAATTATTAATCAATAATTATATTAGTACGATCAGGAGGTTTGTTGTGACAGAGGATAAGCTCACAAATATTTGTTCAACGATTTATAAAAAGCATAAGCGTGCTTTAGATTTGATTTTTGAAAATCGGCCAGATGATTCATTTAGAATATTTGAATTATTGGTTGAGTATTGCAAAAAACGCGAAATTGAGAAGGGTGATATATTCTTTGCTTCAAGTTTTTCAACGAAAAGTTATATTCGTTTTTCAACGCCATACCTTGACTCGATCTTACCGCCAGATCCCCAACGAAAAGGTGGCTGGGGCTACGGGCCAATGTACTTTTATGAAATAAAAAATAATAAAAATCAGTTGAAAATTCAACTGGTTCTTTCAAGTAAAGACTTGGATGATAACAGTCGACAGGATTGTGAAAAGATTTGGGGGATTATTTCAGATAAAAAACCAATCAAAGAAGATTGGTTTTGGAAAAGCATAAAATCCTGGGGAATACCGGCATCAAAAAATATCGGTGATATGAATGTTTTTGAAGAAGATGAAGAGTTGCTAAACAAAATTTTATCACAAATTGATCGAATTCTTGATTATGAGATTCCGAAACTTGAAGGTTTAATAAAAGATAAATGGTAAGATTTTTCAAACGAAATTTTGACTCGATGGATTAACCTAAGGGTTGTTGGTAAGATCAATTGGTTCAACGTAAACTGGGGAAAAACGATGAAAAGCAACGGAGAAAATAGAAATGATCATAGTCGAAAAAAAGAACGATTTGCGGTATTAACAAAATACATCAATGAGTTGGCAGAAGCAGAAGTATTTGGAGAATGGGTAGTTGATCGTAAAAATGACGGCTCTACGGAACGCCCAATTCAATTTGCTTTTGTGAATTTCAGCAGGGTTTCCGATATGTTTGTAGATGATTTCTATAAATTTACAGAAAGTCATCCGGAATATGAACTTCAGCAATATGGTGTCATCCTTGAAAGAAACGGACTCAAATGGGATAATGCGCTGATGCGACGAGCAGATATTGAGAATTTAGATGAACAGGTAATTCTTGCCCTGATGATGGGCGCTATTCGTGCAGAACGCTTCTGTGATGGTGCTTTGCTTGACTTTTTTGAAGACGGCTATATGTTGAAATGGCTAAAGCGTTTGAAAGAGATAGATACCAAGTAAAAAACTAAATGGGAACAACGATACAATGGAAGGGATAATAAACCAATGGAAGAACTGCTTACAGGCGAATCCAGTAGTATTGAATATAAACAAGAAGTACCAGGTAATAGTGAGAAGTACTTAAAAACAATTATCGCTTTTGCCAATGGCAACGGTGGTCAAATGGTTTTTGGTATCGAAGATAAAACCTGTAAAGTAGTGGGAATTCCACAAGATCAGGTTTTTATGACGGCGGATCGGATCACCAATGCCATTGCTGACGCTTGCCAGCCAGTTGTTGATTTTGAAATTAAATATAAAACTATTGAAGAAAAGACGATTATTATCGTCAAGGTGTTTCCGGGGGCAAGACGACCCTATTATATTAAATCAAAGGGCATGATGGAAGGGACTTATATTCGTGTTTCTGGAACAACACGCAAGGCCGATGATTTTGTGGTGAAGGAATTATCCTTTCAGGGAGAAAATAAATATTACGATCAGACGATTGCCCTAGGTCAAACAGTTACCCAAGAGCAGATTAAGGCATTGTGCCATACGATGTACGATTATGCGATCAAACAGTGTACGACAGCGGGTGAAAGAGCCGAAGTAAAACCAGTGGAAGAAAAGCATCTGATTGCATGGGGATTATTAGTGCAACGTGAAGGTAAAGTTTTTCCGACAAACGGATTTTTGTTATTAACCAGCAACCCGTTTTTAGAAGCATCGATCCAATGTGCGGTATTCAAAGGAACGGATCGGACTGTTTTTATCGATCGCAAAGAGTATTATGGTGCCCTGTTTGAACAGGTTGATGAAGCCTACCGGTTTGTTCTGCGCAACATTAGGATGGGGGCAGAAATCAATGGTTTATACCGTAAGGATGTGTACGAACTACCGATCGACAGTATCCGGGAATTGATTGCCAATGCAGTCAGCCATCGCTCATACCTGGATCCGGCAAAGGTTCAGGTTGCCATTTATGATGACCGGTTGGAAGTGACATCGCCAGGAATGCTGATTGGTGGGATAACGATCGAAGATCTGAAATTGGGTTGTAGCCGGCCGCGAAACCGCGGTATTGTGAGTGCTTTCACCTATATGAAGATTATTGAGCAATGGGGAAGCGGTATTCCGAAAATGATCAGTGCCTGCAAGGAAGCTGGTTTACCGGAACCAGAACTGAAAGAAATGGGCGGAAATTTCCGGGTGAACATGTTTCGGCCGGGAGAGAAGACCACGCAAGCTACTACCCAAACTACCCAAGCTACTACCCAAGCTACCCAAGATACTACCCAAGTGTCACTTACAGAACAAGATATATCTTTATTGAGACAGATCCGAAGCAACCCATCAATGTCGCAAAAGCAAATTGCAGAACAATTAGGATGGAATGTTGATCGTGTGAAGTATTATTTTAACAAGCTGAAAACGAATGGCTTGATTAAGCGGGTAGGGAGTAGCCAAACAGGTCATTGGGAACTATTGGTTGAAGAGCAGGAGGACACCACATGGCAGAACTGAATTTAAAACAAATCACCGATAAACTCAATGCCGAGTTTTCCGGAGAAAACCGGAAGCTGGTTTTTTGGTATGATGATCATGGGGATTTTGCGACTGAAATCGAGACATTAGAGCTTACCGGAGCCAAGCTGTATCGCCTGGCACCGGATAATCAGTTTCAGACCAAATACTTTCTGGAGCGGGTGGATACGGTCACCAGCTATCTGGTTTATGCGTCCTTTCCCCGGCCTCCGGTGCGGGATAATCATCTGGAGGATACCATCCGTTATTCTAAGGTTTTTCATGCCGACCGGGTGTCCCTGCTGACCGTTGATCTTGGTATTGATGAGAAGTACAAACCGGTGATCCAGAAATATATCAAATTCTTTTCGGCCCGGGAACGGACCCAGCGGTTTTATGATCTTGAGATTGAGAACTTTACCCGGGAAACCATTGAAGTGGCATTGATGAGTGTGCTCTGTAGAACCCGGACTGCTTCCTTTGAAGAGGTGGTGCGGGTTGTTTTGATGGATGAAGGCGTTTCAGAAAATAGTTCTGAAGACAACCGCTTTGATCAGAATAAGATGCTGAGCGAGTTTGAAAAGTACGATTTGCTCACACCGTTCTGGGGGCTTTGCGAGGAACACTTAGGTTACAACGATGTGACCCCAAATCTCGAAAAGCTGGTCGTGACCCTATTTGTTACCTATACCGCCCGATATCTCCAGGCCGATTTGCCGGAAGGTTTAAAAAGCTTTGTGAGCTATAAATCCGGGAATATTATCGCGTTTCTGGACAGCTTGATGAACAACGTCCTTTATCGTGAAAAATATGATGATCTGTCGGCCTATGTGGCCAGGGGACTCAATGCCGGTGCCGTATTTAAGAGCTATGATCCCGGGACTTTAATGGCCTGTGATACCTTTGCCGTTATCGATCGGGTTATCATTGCCTGGGTAATGGAGCGACTGCTGACAGAGGATACCGGAGCAAAGCTTTCGGATCTCACCATTCCGGCGATTTGTGAAGAACGACAGAAAAAACATTTTGCCAATATCTTTAACACCAGCTATGGACTGCTTAACCATGCCTATTATCTGATCCTGAGCGCCAAGTATCAGTGTAAAAACAGTTTTAAAAGCATCATCGATCAGTATCTGGAGGCTGACTACCAAATTGATGGTCATTACCGGAAATTCTATTACTATTTTGATCAACTTAGTGAGACCGCCGGTTTTGAGAAGCTTCGGGATCTGGTCGAGAACATCTACACCAACGAATACCTGGCCAAGGTCATGACCGGCTGGAATGACGCCCTGGTCAGTGAAGGCTTGCAATCCGTATTGCCTCTTCAGCGCCGGTTTTACGAACAGACCATCCGCCCCATCAAGGATAAGCTGGTGGTGATCATTTCGGACGCCCTGCGCTATGAGGTGGGACAGGAACTGTTTTTAAAACTTCAGGATGATAAAAAGTGTACCGCCAGACTGTCGGGCATGTTAGGGGTATTACCCTCTTATACCCGGCTGGGAATGGCGGCTTTGCTTCCTCACAAGACGCTGACTATCTCCGATGATTATAAGGTACTGGTGGATGGGTGCACTGCCGATGATCTGAAACAGCGGGAAACGATTCTAAAAAGCTATGTCTCCAACAGCCGATGCGTTCAATTTGACGAAATCCGGGCTATGAAAAAGGCCGAGCTTCGGGATGTCTTTACCGGCATGGATGTGGTTTACATCTATCATAACCAGATTGATGCCCGGGGAGATAAGCAAAACACCGAAAACGAGGTTTTTACTGCTTGTGAAGAAGCCATCAACGAAATCCACGGGCTGATCAAGCGCTTGACTTCGAATGCCAACACCACTCATTTTATGGTCACTGCTGATCATGGATTTATCTACAAACGGGATAAGCTTCAGGAAAGTGACAAGATCTCAAATGGCGCAGGTAAGGATGCCTTTGTCAATCGCCGTTTTATCATCCATCAGCAGGAGCTATTCGGGGATGGCATTGCTTCGATGCCGATGGGGAAGATCCTGGGTAATGATGACACCAAAACCGTGTCGTTCCCGGTGAGTTCCAATGTCTTTAAGGTCGCTGGCGGTGGACAGAATTTTGTCCATGGGGGATCGTCGCCCCAGGAAATGATCATCCCGGTCATTGATGTCAAAACCGAAAAAGGCCGGATCGAAACCCGACCTGCTCAGATCATGCTGGTGAGCATGGTTCAGAAGATCACCAACCTGATCGTTTTTCTGGATTTCATGCAGTCGGAACCGGTGGGGGACGGCATCAGTATCACCAGCTACCGGATTTACTTTATCTCAGAAGACAATGAGAAGATCTCCAACGAACAGAGTTATACGGCGGATAATAAAGATGACAACGCCCAACAGCGTATTTTCCGTTTGCAGTTCTCGTTTAAAAACAAACAGTATGACAAATCAAAACAATATTATCTGGTGGCCATTGATGAGAGAAATGGGGTGGAAGTGCTTCGGCATGGCGTATCCATGGATCTGGCCTTTGCCAACGATTTTGGGTTTTAGATGTCTTTTAGTGGATAGGGATAGGATGGTGTGTCAATGAGCGAAATCAATCAGGAAATTGGGACAAATCAGGAACAAGTGCTTAAAAAACTCCAGTCTTGTTTTGCGGGAAAAATTGTCCGGAAAGATTTAACCAAGAAAATCAAAGAAGGTGCCAACGTGCCGGTATATGTGCTGGAGTACCTGCTGGGCATGTATTGTTCATCCATGGATGAAGAGGAAATTGAAGCCGGGGTTGTGAATGTGAAACAGATCCTGGCAGAAAATTATGTCCGGCCGGATGAGGCCCAGAAGATTATTTCCAAACTCCGGGAAAAGGGCAGTTATACGGTTATTGATCGAATTGGGGTGCAACTCAATTATAAATTTGATATCTACGAGGCGGAGTTTTCCAATCTGGGCATTAAAAATGTGCCGATTGCCGAGAAATATGCATCGGAATTTGAACGGCTTTTATGTGGCGGGATCTGGTGTATTGTCCAGATGGAATATTTTTATGACGAAGGCGACAAAAACCGCTGTCCCTTTGTGATCCGCAACCTGACCCCGATCCAGATGCCCAGCCTGGATATGGATGAGGTCAAGGCCGGTCGAGAGCAATTTACCAAAGAGGAATGGATTGATGTGATCCTCCGGTCCACCGGCATGGAACCCGATCAGTTCAGCCCCCGGGTGAAATGGCTTCATCTGGCCCGGTTGATGCCTTTGATTGAGAATAACCTCAACCTCTGCGAACTGGGACCAAGAGGAACCGGGAAATCCCATGTTTATAAGGAAATTTCGCCTAACAGCATTCTGGTATCCGGTGGACAGACTACCGTAGCCAATCTGTTTTACAACATGAGCAACCGCACCGTTGGACTGGTGGGGATGTGGGACTGTGTGGCCTTCGATGAGGTTGCCGGGATCCGCTTTAAGGATAAAGACGGCATCCAGATTATGAAAGACTATATGGCTTCTGGCTCCTTCAGCCGTGGCAAAGAAGAAAAGGCGGCCTTGGCGTCCATGGTTTTTGTGGGGAATATCAATCAGAGTGTCGATGTCTTATTGAAAACCTCCCACCTCTTTGATCCCTTTCCCCCGGAAATGAACAGCGATAGTGCGTTCTTTGACCGGATGCATTGCTATCTGCCGGGATGGGAGATCCCCAAATATCGGCCCCAGTTTTTTACCGATAGCTACGGCTTTATCACCGATTACCTGTCGGCCTTTATGCGGGAACTCAGGAAGATATCCTATGCGGATGCCTTTGACAAGTATTATAAACTGGGAAACAACCTGAACCAGCGGGATGTGATTGGGGTGCGTAAAATGGTGTCGGCCCTGGTCAAACTGATTTATCCCCATGGCCAGTTTGATAAGGAAGATGTCCTGGAAATTCTCCGCTTTGCCCTGGAAATGCGAAGAAGGGTAAAGGAACAATTAAAGCGTATTGGTGGGATGGAGTTTTATGATATCAATTTTTCCTATATTGACAATGAAACTTTTATTGAAGACTTTGTGCCGGTACCGGAACAGGGTGGCGGTAAGCTGATCCCGGAAGGAATCAACAAGGCTGGTCATGTCTATACCATTTCCAGAGGCCGGTCGGGCATGATCGGGGCTTATAAAATCGAAACCGAAATGACCACTGGTTCCGGAAAATTTATCTGTACTGGGATTGGTAGTGCCCGGGAAGCAAAAGAAGCATCAGATACGGCCTATCGATATTTAAAGGCCAACAGTAAATCCATTATTGGTCAGATTTCAACCCTCACTAAAGATTATATGCTCCACGTTCAGGATCTCAACGGGGTGGGAATGACCAGTAGTCTGTCCCTATCAGCTCTGATTGCCCTCTGCTCCGCGGCTTTGAATAAACCAGCCATCCCAAGTCTGGCCATTCTGGGAAACCTCAGTATTGGAGGAACATTGACCAAGGTGGAGGAACTTGCCAATATTCTTCAGGTTTGCCTGGACTCCGGAGCCAAGAAGGTGCTAATCCCCATTGTTTCAGCCGGTGATATGGGGTCAGTGCCACCAGAACTGATGGGTAAGTTTAATCTGATCTTTTATCAGAGCCCGGAGGATGCGGTGTTTAAGGCGCTGGGGGTGGAGTAAGAAAGCAAACAGACCCCAAATTGGCAGTCGCTATTTTGACTCCTAAATTGACCCCTTAGAGAATTATTAAAGGTTTTATCAGATTGTACTGGATTTGTTATAAATGGCTATATAAAGGGATTCTATTATATTAGATTATAAACGGTTTTATCCCGTTTTTCAGCATCACAATAATTCGAATCCCTCTCTCCGCCACCAAATTTAATGAAGAAATGTGATGATACAACCGTTTGAGGGTTGTTATTTTTTTATGTCTTTTTTTAAGTCACCCTTTTTAATACCCTTTAGAGATAAAAGTCTGCAGGTTCGAACAATAAAGCTGACTACAATTTTGGACGAACCCGGATCTGAATCAGGTTTTTTACATCTCCGAGAATCCGTTCAGAGTAACGGGGATCATCAGCCAGACCGGTCAAGTCAATTTGACAAAAAATAAATCGTTTAGCAGGCGGAGGTGCGCTTTATTTCGGGGTTGGCGGTTGAGATAGTCGGGGTTATCTGGTAATAAAAAGGAAAGAATCAGCGTGGCGAAAAAATGAAAATCCCATCGATTTTTGAGGGGGACAGGCGTATAATATTAACAGCGATATCAAATCGAATAGACAAATGATACCGGTGCCAGGCCTAAAAAAGGGGGCGACTTGCTCACGCCGCCATCACCACCGGGGATCCGGTAATACCGAGACTTTTGTCAAAGGGCAAAGCGAATGGGAAGGGGGGTAAAAAATGTGTGGTCGATATATTCTATACTCTGAGAAAGAGGAAAGCGCGATCAAGGCGATTGTTGAGGAAGTCAATAAAAAACACCATGGGGCGATAAAGAAAGGGGATATTTATCCAACCGATCTGGCCCCGGTTTACGTGTCCGGTCCGGATAAGCAGGGCACCGCACTTCGGCTTCTGAAATGGGGGTATCATCGGCATTATCAAAAAAAGACCCTGTTGATTAATGCCCGCTCCGAAACGGTGCTGGAGAAAGTCGCTTTCCGGGATGATTTTATCAAGCAGCGCTGCCTGATTCCAGCAGTGGGTTTTTACGAATGGAATGAAAAAAAAGAGCAGTTTCGTTTTACCAGTGGTGATGAGCTTTTCTATCTCGGGGGCTTTTTTCATCGCCAGGCAGAGGGCATTGATGAGTTTCTGATTATGACAAAAGCACCAATCAAACTGGTGGCGGAAGTTCACAACCGGATGCCAGTGGTGATCTCCGCCGATCAGGGCAGGGATTTTCTGGATTCCCCTGAAACAGCAATGAAAATCATCAGCGAAAATCAGGTAGTTCTCAAAAAAGAGTTGATTCAGGGTGAAAAGCAGTACAGCTTCATCGATCTGTTGGCCAATGATGTCTCGCAAATGAGTGATCATGATGGGCAGTGACGAGTGGTTTGGCAAAGAAACTGAAAACGGCATATCGATTTTAAATGAGCGCGAAAGGAAGTGAACAACCATGACTAAAATTGTTGAGGTCAACCCCATTGAGTCCTATATTGGCCAATTCCCGGCAGAAGTTCAGGTAATCCTTCAGGAGATCCGGCAAGTTATTAAAGAAGCGGCGCCCGAAGCCGAAGAAAAAATCAGTTATCAGATGCCGACTTTTTATCTGGGCGGCAATCTGGTTCATTTTGCGGCCTATGAAAACCATATCGGCTTTTATCCGGCCCCGTCGGGTATCGAAAAATTCAAGCAAGAACTGTCAGCCTATAAGAGTGCCAAAGGATCGGTTCAATTTCCGATAAATCAGCCAATCCCCGTTGAGTTGATCCGAAAAATTGTCGCGTTCAGAGTGGCAGAGAATCTCGAAAAAGCGAAAAACAAGCAAAAAATCAAAAATAAAGTCAAAAATAAAAGCTAAAATATCACAGCCCGATAAATGGGAGTACTTTTAGCAAGGGCGGTCAAGCAAGTTGCTTCGGGATGGTTTAGAATAAAGACAGAGGAGGTGAGAAAATGGAAGCGGCACAGGTTATTCAGGCGGTACAGCGGATGCAGGAATATATCGAAATAAATCTGACCCAAAAGATTACCTTGAAAGAACTGGCCACTGCGGCCGGATATTCACCATGGCATGCGGCCAGGCTCTTTAAAGAAGTGATCGGAAAAACTCCCTTTGACTATATTCGGGCTCGGCGTTTGACACAGGCAGCACTTTTATTGCGGGATGGCGAGATGAAAATTGTCGATGTGGCGATGGACTTTGTCTTTGACTCCCATGAAGGTTTTACCCGGGCATTTTCCCGCGAATTTGGGATGGCTCCCAGCCAATACGGTCGTCAGACCCCGCCAATTGCTTTGTTTATGCCGCAGAAAGTTTTTGATACCTACCAGTCCATGCACAAAGGAGAGAGAAAAATGAGCGACAAAAAAGAAACCAAAACGGTGTTTGTTCAGGTAATTGAGCGACCGGCCCGAAAGGTATTGTTAAAACGGGGTGTCAAGGCCACCGATTATTTTGGCTATTGCGAAGAAGTCGGCTGTGAGATCTGGTCGATCCTGACCAGTGTAAAAGAAGCCCTCTATGAGCCGATTGGGATGTGGCTGCCCCAACATCTCATTGTGGCAGGGACGTCTCAGTATGTCCAGGGGGTAGAGGTACCTCTGGATTATGCCAATTTGATCCCCGATGGTTTTGAGCTGATCGAGCTGCCACCCTGTACGATGATGGTTTTTCAGGGCGAACCGTATGATGACGTCGATTTTATGGCGGCGATTAATGAAATCTGGCAACATCTCAAAGGCTTCGATCCCAAGCTATACGGCTACCAATGGGATCAAGAAGCAGCACCCCGATTTCAATTGGTACCAATGGGTTACCGGGGTTATATTGAAGCCTATCCCGTGAAAAAACTCAATCAGCATTAGCAAAAGATAATCAGTTTAAAAAACGGTTCGCTAAAGCACCGCTCGGTGCCGTCAGTCGAACCGTTTTTTGCATTTTTTATAATGAGAGGCTTTCGTGCCTGAAATAACCAGCAATGGCCCGATTTCAATTTTTTCTGGCGAGAATTTATTAAAATACTTGACTAGACCGGTACAGTATCGTTTATGATAGACATAACAATTTATAGATCGACATCCATTTCGGAGGGCAGAACGATGACCTATTTAATTCAATTTTTAAAAGCAAAAAAAGCACTGCTGTGTTTAATCATTCTGGCCACGGTGATCCAGTCCTTTAGCATGCTGGCGGTGCCTTATTTTGCGGCCAAAATGATTGACGACGGGATTCTCAAGAATGATCTGATGGCGATTGTGAGCTTGGGCGTGCAGATGCTGGTGGCAGTGGGGGTATCAGCCCTGATTTCGTTATGGGCCAGTTATATGAGTGCCGATTTAGCGGCGCTTTCAGGAAAACACCTGCGCGATCGGATTTTTGACAAAACCCAGATTTTATCAATCCGTGATTTTAATCACTTCAGCACTGCTTCGATGATTACCCGGGCAACCAGTGACATTACGGTGATCCAGCAGACGGTGATTATGCTGGCCCAAATGGTTTTGCCGGCACCGATTATTGCGGTGA
>CAZEBY010000035.1:0-24367 GCA_964510565.1 uncultured Lachnospiraceae bacterium
AGCCATAACTATAAAAAGTGCCTCAAATAAGATGTCTCCAGTATAGCAGGTTAAACTCAAACTTGCTATACGTCATCTTTTGAGGCACTTACTGTTGGTCGCACTGTCGTCGTTATTATATCGACAGTATTCCCCTGACCAGCAATGGAAAAGAAATTCCGGGTTCAAAGGGTGCCGAAGGCCGGGCGTTCATCGACCTGCTTTTTAAAGTTGAGAACGAAATAAAGGATCTTTCCTATGAGGAGATCAGAGAACAGCGTCAGGAACGGTCACGCCCCATTCTGGATGCCTTTTGGTCGTGGGTTGACGAAACGGCGGCCATTCCAACAACCAATGAAAAGCTGACAGCGGCCCTGAACTATTGCAGAAACCAGAAGAAATATCTGGAAACCTTCCTGGAAGACGGACGCCTTCCCATCTCCAACAATCTCTGTGAGGCCAGCATCAGGCCATTTGCAATAGGACGCCGCGCCTGGCTTTTTGCCGATTCGCCCAAAGGTGCCACCGCTAATGCGGTTCTCTACACGCTGGTGGAATCTGCCCGGGCCAATGAACTTGATGTCTACGAATATCTGAATTACCTTCTGACTGAAATCCCCAACAGTGACTACCTGCAACGGCCGGAAGTGCTTGAAAAATACCTGCCATGGTCTTTGGATCTGCCTGATCGTTGCAGACTCAGCCATAACTATAGAAAGTGCCTCAAATAAGATGTCTACAGTATAGCAGGTTAAATTCAAACTTCCTATACGTCATCTTTTGAGGCACTTACTTATTTATCATTTTTCACATTAAAAAAACAGCTTCAAAACGTTTAAGTTTTGAAGCTGCACCAAAATAAATAATGCTTACCATAAGCATGAGCTTAGTCTTTTTTTAACTCAGCCGTGACATGAAAGCCTCGGTTTTTCAAATCAAGGCGATAAAAACAAGACCGAGCTTGTTTAACAGTCTCGTTCATATGGCTTTTATCCATCTCAAAAAAAATAAAGAGTTTTTCGGCATCAAATTCCCAGACCTCATCAACTGTCAATTCCCCAAGTTTTGCAGCCGCACTAATCCCTAAGCTTTTGGTGTAACCCACAGAGCCGGATACTGTCAGAAAAAAACGCTGTTTGTTTTTCAGCAGCTTTTGATCAATAAAGTCAGTAATCGTACAAATAAAAATATCCTGGTAATCATCCACCGAAAAATTAAAATTCTCAACCATTGCTGCGATATTAAATTTGCGATATCCTTCGTCGTTAAAGAAATAATTCCAATAAATATAACTCCCGATCAAAAAACAAACCAGTTCATTGGTTGATTGTAGAAAATACTTTTCGGCAATTTGAAGATTTTCTTTGGCGATTTCCTGATAAATGGTTTTACCAAGATTGCTTTTTGTCTTGAAATGATAGTAAATCGACCCTTGATTGATTTTCGCATGACTGGCAATATCTTTAAATGTCGTCTGTTCATATCCTTTTTCATAAAATAAATAACGCGCACTAATGAGAATTTTTTCTTTTGTATCCTGCCCATTATATAAAGCCATGTTAGCCCCCTGAAGTATTTAGAATTACTCAAACTATACCAAGTCTGAGTAATTCTGTCAAATCCTTCAAGCTTGCGAAGTGTAGCCGCCCAATTATATTTCTATATATAAACAAAAATTCTTATCCGGCTCCACTTTTCAATTATTCATTGATTGCATCCATCTTTGTTTCACCACCAATCTCAAAGTACCTAGAATTTCGAGCTGTAATCAATGACTTGATCAATATAAACCAGAGCTACCAGAGAAGACGATAAAAATACCGAAATTCCCGATATAAACCTAGGTTGAACTATCAAAAATAACCTAATCATCAAAAATCTGCGACTTAGTTCCTGCCGGATCAATACAAAAAAAGAATATTCAGATAGCTGAAAACATCAGTTGCCGCTGTCCCCTGGTTATATTCGGGAGTCATCACATAAAACACTAATTTCCCATTTTAAAAATATCAATATAATTGTTGGCAAGAAATGGTCATCAGTCTTTGATTAATTGGGAAACAGAAGCCCGCTAATGTGTCATCACTAAAACTCCCGCCATGGTTTATTTGTGCTGAAAAAAAGCCCTGAAATTCTTAGTGAAGTTTTGTAAATGGTAAAAAACTATAATGATTGATCAGTTTAAATCATCTGTGACATATACAGAACTTATATCTATAATGTATTGACTTAATTTTACTGTTGATAAAGTTGCGTTTATAAAATAAAATCCGAGCAAACAAAAGCCCGGATTTATAGATTATTATAATTATTGAGACAGTTTATTTTCTATTTCTGGTTAATATGTGGTATGGTTTCAACATCAAAGTCTTTGTTCATTACCATTTTCTTTGAAAGAATTGGGAACACATCAACTGTCGCTCTGACTTTTTTCTGTCGTGTTCCTGGTTCCCCCCATAAAACAAATACTTCGTTGCCAATTTCTGCTTCGTCAATATCTATACACCCCATTGAGAAAATAAGACGTTGATGCAACGTGTATTCACGTCCTGATGAGTAACCAATCAACTTACCATCTTTGTCAAATACATCATCCTGAAATAAGCGGATACCACCGCCACTGGTCAAACCAATATCTTCCAGAGGGAAATTTAAAATCTTATACGGGTCTTCTTCTGTTTGGAACAGGGATTTAAAGATGTCAATAATATCATCCTGATTCCAGATTAAGGTGACCGTTTTTCGTTCTGGTTTTGCCAGTAGTTTTTCAATTACAGCTTTACCCGGAAAATCATGATTTAATGAAATCGAATTTGCCCAACCCAGTTCGACTGGATTTCTCATTCTTTTTGAAAGATCAGCTCCGCTGCTACCACTGTATTCTCCACCCAATGGCCATTCATATGGGTCATATCCCAGATCGGCTAGATATTTTAGAAAACCTTCGTCTTCGATAGATGCAGTTTTAAAATGGAAGGCTTCCTGTGGGAATCCATTTTCAGTATGATTAGCAGCATAACAAAGCCAGCCCAAACGTTCAACGCCAAATTTCTTGCCTGCTTCATAAACGATTTCATAAAGTTCGGCTGCGTCTTCCATATTACCATGCACTTCATACCCCAATGTTCCCGACATTCCCATTCTCAGGATAGTTACCGGCTTCCCATTAATGCTGCTCTGACGATGTCCCATGAACGGAATATCATGAAGATCATCACCTGTAGCAGTCTCCAGCATTTCGAGAACACGAGGACCACCACATTGGAAATTAAAATCATTCATGGACCAATCAATGATTTCCATGTCGTAATCCTTCTTGGTTGCAGCATAATCTAACCATGGAGAAAGTGAATAAGTCATGACTTCATTTTCGTTCATGCGCAATACAAGACCATGGGTTAAAACGCGTCCCTGGTCATCAGTCATAACTGCATGCTTGCAGCGTCCAACTGCAAAGTTCTTATAACCATTGGTTGTACAATCTGATAAAAATTTCAATGCATCTGGTCCGACAATTTTAGAGCAAGTATTGGGGTTTAATTGGGCGCTGATAGAACATGTTTTTTTCCATGACATGGTTTCGGCCTGCCAACCATTATATTCCCAAGGTTGAATGAAAGGTGGTAGTACCATATGATATTTACCAACAGTAGGATCATAGGGATAGACGGGACTGTGTTCAAAAACCATTTTTTCTTTTTCCATTGAATTAGCTCCTTAAAAATTTTAATTTTATAAAACTGTTGAAGCAACAGTTAGATAACATGATGTTTTTATTTATAAATGTTATATTGCCTGATCAACTGCAATTTCATCTTCATTTCGACTGACCAGGAATTGGATTGCGGTGTAGATAACGGCAAACCCCGCAAACACAATACAGACACTGGTAACATTATTGGTTCCCAGTACTAACATAATTCCGGTGACAAAATAAGAAGTAGCAAAATTACCCAGAGAGTAGGAAGCAGTAACAACACCGATGGCATCATCAATCCGTTTTTGAGGAACCAATAGCGGTAAATGTGCATAGCTGAATGAAATGGCTAATCCATAGGATGCACCCATGATCAGGCATGCCACAATTACAGTGATGCTGCTTGGATACAGATATAAGGTCAGCATACTGATACAAGATAATGCATAGCTGGGTATAATTGTCCATTTGATCATTTTTTTATAGATCTGCCCAAAGGTAGCACAAAGTATAAAACTTCCCAGAGTGGTAATCGCACTTAGTATACCGACAAATGCGGTATTACCCAAATTGTTTTCAATGCTATAGGAGGATATAAAATACATTGCATACCCATAAACAATGTTATAAACAATGAAGTTAGCAATCATGATCCAGAATTTACTGCCAAGCGGATCTGACTTCTGACCTTGAACCCGTTTGACTTCCTGTTCAACTGGTTTGATATTCGGCAGAAAAAAGACAAACATGATGACAATGGGGATGACAGACCAGTATGTGAAATAAGCATTTTTCCAGAAACTGACAGCCAGACTCCCAGCCACCAGAGTGATGACAATGCCCGACAGGGATATAAATGCGTAATAATATCCCATAATGGCCGCACGTTTTTTCTCATCTGAGTAAACTTCAGCAATCAATGCCACCGCTGCCACATTAACAAAAGCAATACCAATACCATACGGGATGCGCATTACCAGCATATACCAGACGTTGTCCACTGCTGCACCAAGAATACTACTGACGGCAAACATTGTTCCACCAATAATTAGGAGCGTTTTCTTGCTAATCTTTCTCAGCAGCACTGACGCTAACAGGGACGAAAAGATCATGGCCATCATCGGGATTGAGACAATCGTATTAACGACTCCCCGATCATTCGGAAATGCGTCAAACAAATTGTAGGTGATTGGCACAATAACCAACTCTCCCATGATCATCACGCTGGATAGCATAATGGTTATTAAAAAAAGTACTTTACTTAATTTAGTCATTTCAATTGACATACCTTCTCCTTCTTACTAAACCAACAATATTTGAACTTTTTCTTTTTTCAATGTCCATAATATTGTCAGTATTTAAAAATATTTTGAACGTTACTAAAAATAAACGATTTCATAGAAAAATGAACTCATGTTTTCATTGGATGCCGCATTTATCCTATGCATTTCAACATTACAAATTGCTAACATCACTTTTCAATCGTGATTGATTTTTAGTTTAGCACTTTTTTATCATTTAGTCAACATTTTTCAATCATGATTGAAATTATTTTTAAAAATTACCCCAGGCACTTAATTCAATACTTAAATGCCTGGGGTAACTCATGTATCCAAACGTTTCAATTTCCAAAAAAGTTAAGTTGCGATATATCCACATCTTTAATAATCATGTCACATTCTTCCACTAAATCATTAATCAGCTTTTCATTTATTCCCAGCAATTTGGGAAATATCTTAATAATATAATTAATAATTTTTTCATCCTCTAGCGCGATTCGTCCAGACATATGATAAAGTAAAATATTTCGTTCTGCTCCCCCTGTTTCAATAAAAAATAGTATGATTTGCTCTTTATCAATATCGATCTCATAATAATTAGCAATTTCAAAAGCTAAGTCAAACAGTGATTGGAAATAGAATTCATCAAACCAGTCTAGATCAAAAATCTCCAGATAAAATTTTTTGCTTGCCTGAGTTGCAAAAACACTTTTAAAATGGATCTTCGTTTGGATATAAAAAAACAATAATGGCTGATAAAAATCCACTGTGAGTTTTTTTGAAAGCTCTATTATTTTTTCATAATACTCAGCGTATATTTCTTCCGCAATTCTATCTTTGGATTTAAAATAATAATATAACGTCGCTGAATTCAGATCATTTACCTTTGTGGCAATTTGTCTAATAGTGGTTTTTCGAAATCCCTGCTCTTTGAATAATTGTTTCGATGCATTAACAATCATTTTTTTTGTTTCAATGCTCTTTTGATATACCATTTCGTTTTCCTTTTCAAGTCATGATTAAATGTTTTCTTATGTAGCCAAAGTCATGGTTTACATAAATTATCAATATGACTAATTATATCATATAAAGTGTATCGAAATAAAACTGAAAACTAAATTTATGTATACTAAGAAGCATGTGCAACTATTCGGTATCTGCTGTACGATATTTTTAAAAAAAACGACAGAGACCAATTTCGTTTTTTGCTCAAGTTTAAAAACTTTGTATCCAAAATAAGAGTAAAACTATCTTAAACCGAATTCCGTAGATTCTTTTAATATAACATTCCTCAATGAAAAATCTTTTCTACCAGACATTAAGAATATAAAAATAGGCATTAGTTAAATGCTTATATATTCATTTCAGAGGTCTTCTATTGTTTGAATTGATTCTTCAAGTTGCTGTGTTTAAAGAATATTATCTTCAAAACAGCATGAATTAATTTCCTCTTTTGAGATCGAAGTGATTTTGAATCTTATTTCCCAAATCCACAGTTCGGAAATACACATTTCTCACAGTGTAGACATAATCCACCTTGACCTAGTTTTGTTAAATCCGACTTATTTATCCTTTCGTTTGTCATAAGTCTTGGTAAAACCAAATCAAAAATCGTTTTTTTATTGTACATAACACAACCAGGTAATCCAATAATTGGAACATCCCCATTATAATATGCTAATAAAAACATTGCGCCTGGAAGAACCGGTGCACCATAGGCAACAATTTCTGCACCTACTTTTTTGATTGCATATGGTGTTCGGTCATCTGGGTCTACACTCATGCCACCAGTACAAATTATCATATCAGTTTTTTCTTTTAGTAGTTTTTGTATTGACTCTTCAATCATCTCAACATTATCATTAGTGACGCAATGATCTGTTATTTCGATGTCATATTCTTTGAGTTTTTCTCGTATAACAGGGGTAAATGTATCATTAATTCGTCCATAAAAAATCTCGCTTCCAGTTGTTACAATCCCAATTTTCTTATGCACATATTTATTTATTTCAAAAATCGGTCTTTCTTCTGCTATTTCTCTTGCTAGTTCTAATTTGCTTTCTTCAATCCTTAATGGGATGACTCGGGTAGCAGCAATCGCATCACCCTTTTTAATCTGAAAATTTCCATGCCTACTGGCTACAATGATTTCGCCTAAAGCATTAATATTATCCATTTTTACAGAGTCGACTTTCAAAACACCGTCACAATCGGCAATAAATTCTATTTTTCCTTCCTTGACAAGCGAAGGGTGCATATTAACACCTTTAAAAAGATTATATAGTATTTTTGCTGCTTCATTTTCATGTATCATTCCCTCTTTATCTTCCCAAACATATAGGTTTTCTTTGCCTATTGATAATAACACTGGTATATCTTCTTCTCTGATCACGTGACCTTTCGAAAATATTACACCTTTTGCTTCATCAATAACTATTCTGGTAATATCATGACACAAAATGTTTCCCACAGCATTCTCTGTTTTTATTAGTTTCAATTGATTCTCCATTTCTGATCAATTGTTTGTATTAATTCATTAATACAAACACCCGAGTTAAGCGAATAAACAATATCAGCTTTTTCGATGACTTCTTGTGCGGAAGATTTTACTATTTCATTATCCTCTCGTCTCATCATTATGAAAAGACCTGGAGATAGAACCTTCCGCAAACTGTTTGATTCACATACAATCAAAACATCTTCTGGTATTTTTTCTAACAATTCACTTATTCCTTCATCTATATGAGAAACCAGAGTTTTTAGCCAAAACACTTTTTCTGCTCCGCTTCTTAACAGTGTTTCTGTATCTTTGTTGCCTCTTTTACATAATTCTTCAGTAATAATATAATCGTCATCAAAACTGCTACATAGTCCACAAGCGCGATCACCATGAATGCAACGACTGTTTTTTTCAGATATCGATGTTATTTTAATTCCGTAAACGGCTCTTTTACCTTTGTACTTTTCAATTATTGCTTTAGCTAACGTCGTTTTACCACTATTTCTCGAAGATGAACCAATCAAAATCATATTTGGTTGATATATGATATTCCTTTCTATCGAAATCACCCCTTTTGCAATTTAATACTCGATTTTTGTGTACTCCATAAATTTTTACTTTATATTTTTCTAATGAAATTTACTTAACTATAATAAAATCACTTTAACTTGATCACCAATATGGACATGCCTCGTCCCCGCTGGAATTTCTATCAAACAATTACAATTCTTTAATGATGCAATCATTCCAGATGAATGGCCTCCCTTTAAAAACTTGACCCGCCCATCCTCATAATAAGCCCGTAAAAATCGTTTAACTTTGCTGTTTTTTAAATATTCGCTGTCTATAATTGCTGTTTTTTCTCTAGTGATAATTGAATGATCTCGAGAAATTTTTCCAATTAAAGGCCGAACAAACAATTCGAACGTTGCTAATGCTGCAAACGGGTTTCCTGATAAATTGATAATCGGTACCTCATTAAACATTGAAAACATTACTGGTGTCCCTGGCTTAATATTGACTCTCCAAAATTTTCTCTCAACACCCAATTGAGGTAATACATCATGAAATATGTCTTTTTCACCTACAGACACCCCTCCTGTAGTAATAACTACATCCGAAACTGCTACTGCTTTTTTCATACAGTCAGTTACTTTTTCTACATCATCATCACACTGCTGAATATAGTTCACATCAATCGATAATTCTTTAAACCGCGCCGCTAATAAATACGTATTGCTATTATAGATTTTCCCCTTTGTTAATGGCGTCCCTGGTTTAATTAGTTCGTTTCCAGTAACCAGTAACCCTACTTTAGGTTTGGCAAATACTTTTACTCTAGCTATTCCTATGCTAGCTAAGATGCCTAAATGGATCGCAGTGATTTTTTCGCCCTTTGATATCAGCTTTGCCCCCCTCTCGAAATCCTCACCACAATAACAGTAATTTTCGAATGGTTTAATAGATCCATATATTTTTACTATGTCCTGTTCATTATCCGTATATTCTTGTTTCACCACGGCATTTGCGCCTTTTGGTATCATTGCTCCTGTCATAATCCGAATCGCATGATCATTATGAAGTGTAAAATCAGAAGTATCACCTGCATTGATCTTGCCAATCACTTTTAAACATATGGGGTTCTCTTTGCTTGCACCTTCAATATCTTCTGCAATAACAGCATAACCATCTACAGGAGATCGGTCGAATGGTGGGTTATCAATCTCCGCCAAAATATCGTGCGCAATGATTCGAAAGAGTGCGTCTTTAATTTCAATTGATTCAATCTTCTGAGTTTTCTCTGAATTTTGATAAATTATTTTTATTGCCTCAGACAATTCAATGTTTTTTTTCATTCTTCACCAATATTCATATTTTATTTTCATCTTTAAATCTATTTTTTCATATATTTCATAAATAAAGTTTATTCTATATTTACAAGTAAAAATGGCATCACTACTTTGTGCTACCATTTTTACTTAAATAAATTGAATCTATGCTAGAGGTAGTTGGTATTTGTTTTCCAATTCATCGGCTATTTCTTTCAGACCTAGCAATTCAAAAGAATTTCTGGTAGGCAACCCTGTGATAAAATCCCACTCCATAGTTTTATAAAAATCTTCAACTGATTTTTTAAATGCTGTTCGATCATATTGACCACCATGATCTGTAAACATCACATCCGGATTTGTATCCTCTTCTCGAGTTCGACCCTCTCTAAAAAGTATCGCTCGTTCCAAATTTATCATTCTCATTGCAAATTTATCAGCTAACTCTTTCTCTGTAAAATCACTTCCTAATACCGAGTTAAGGAATCTAGCCGACATCAGTTCGCCAGTAAAATCGTCGGTATAATTGGTAAATGTCAAAATGAACACAAATGCACATTGACCAAGACAATCAATAATTTCTTGCTGTTGTAGAGCATATTTTGCAATCATTGGAGCATAACCATAGTCATCCGGATCATCGCAAGCATTTTCGACACCTAAGAATTTTTTTGCTACATTTCTTCTAGATTGAAGCATGACATCGGTTTTAGTAAACTGTGGGTCTAGCCGGTCATTTGAATCAATCTGACCATAGAACCAACTTCGACATACAACTTCTCTTGTGCGCAACCCTGCAACTCTACAAAGATTATCAGGCATATTTCCTTCTCCACCAATTTTCAATGTATACTGCGATACATTGAGCGTTGCCTCGCCCTCATAATAATTATCATGCCATAAATCCATGGCTTCCTTACCAAATTTTTCACAAAATCGAGCAGGACCTTCAGCCATATCATTTCCAAATCCGTCTTCTCTAAAAACGATTTTTTTCAATAGCTCCTGCGCAAATTCCGGCTTTCCGATTTTATCAATTGGCAATCCTGAATTCGCTTCAGTAAGAATTCCTTTTTCAATCATTTTATAAAGTATTCCCAGTAAACCTTGTGAGAACATTTCCATAAAATGCGCATTTACGCCATATTTTTCCCATAGAGGAATTGACACAAGTGAATCACGATTTAGGAATGGAAGAACTTGGTTCCCTTGTCCTTCCTCCATCGTATCTACGCCCCACTCAACTTTATTATAAAGACCTCCGCCAATTGAACATTTTACTGCACCAGCACCAGCACCGTCTAGATACTTATAGCCAGTTATACAAGCAAGTGGGCATGCATCACAAGCGACTTTTGTCATTCTTGCCGTTCCAGCTTTCACTTCCTGTGAAAGCAAAGTCGGTAGTGAGCCCCAAACATTTCTAAACTGATTAATAAGTCCATCTTCAGTTTCCTTTTTTGAAACGAGTCTACTTGATATATAAATTGCATCTAATAAATTCTCGGAGTCTGCAACGTGAATCGCACCAGTACCATTAGCTACAATTGCTTTCAGTTTTTTAGAACCCATCACTGCTCCAAAACCACCTTGTGAAAAAGAATTCAAACCACTTGTTTGAATAATTGCTTCACGCACAAGATTTTCGCCTGCTTGGCCTATGGTCATTATCTCTGACTCTTTACCGTGTCGCCGCCAAAGCTCATCTTTTGTTGAATAAGTATCAAGCCCCCATAAGCCACCAGCAGCATCTCTGATTTCAATCTCATTGTCTTGAATTAATAAATATACCGGTCTTTCAGCTTTTCCATGCACAATTATTCCATCAAAGCCAGCCAACTTTAATATTGGCGCAAAACCACCTGCCATGTTACTGACAAAATTCATTTCTCTAGGATAGGTTGCCGGCGATTTACCAACTAGCGTCATTCTAGCGGACGTCGGTGCCCCTGTACCAGCGAGAGCGCCAGTCATAAATATTAGGTAATTTTCGGGATCAAAGGCAGCTATTTCAGGTTTCACCATTTCCCAATAAAGTCTTTGAGCTATTCCCCTCCCACCAATATAGTCTTTAGCATAGTCTATCGTATTTAAAAATGTAGTACTGCCTGTTGATAAATCGATTTTTACTATCCTTCCAGCATATCCATACAATTGTGATTCTTTGCTCATAACCATTTTGCCTCCTTATAAGTTAAAGCACCCATCGGGCAATATTTTACACATTGCGGATCTCCACCACACAAATTACATTTGAAAGCTTTTTTAATCTCATGATTAAAACTAATTCTTTTAGGTGTTACCAGACACGCTTTTATACATGCTTTGCATCCAATACATTTTTCTTGATCTATTATTCTAGCACCTGTGTTTTTATCAATCTCAATTGCATCAACTTTACACGCAATCAAGCATTCAGGACCGTCGCACTGTAAACATGGCTGTGGTTCATTATAATAACCATCCTGCACATCTCTAAATATCTGAATTCTACTCAATTTCGGATCAGATTTTTTTTCATGTGTAAGCGAACATACATACATACACATCTTGCACCCAGAACATAACGTACTATCAACTTTTATGAAACCTGACTTTTTTAATTCTCGCTTCCCTTGCATATTTAGCCTCCTTTTTTCACTACGGATTTGAACCATTGTTATTAACATTTCGTTGTATTAGCAATCAACATCACTACTAATGCACAAGCTAATCACTTCATATTGCATAATATATCAGATTATTGTTTAATAGAACCAATTTGACCAGAACGATATGCCTTACTATATTTTCTACAATGTCGGTCCTGTCCCAACAAAGCATATGTCGCATAGATAGTTTCAATTAAATCGCGATTCATCGGATCCATAACAGCTGAGTCCATGCCAGCCTGTATAGCAAAAGCCATACCGGTTTTATTCAATAATGCTCTTACCGGCAAGCCAAAAGAGATATTACTTATAGCACCAGTAACATGAATCGTAGGAAACAAGTCTTTAATTGCTCCAATTTCAGATATAAAGTTCAATAGTGAATTATTTTCAGTCGACAGAGCCATCACACAAGGATCGATGTGAATCCGGTCAGGCGTCACTCCAAATTTATCAGCTTTCTCGACCATTTTTTTGGTAATTGAAATCTTAGTATCTAAATCATTTGGTATTCCATTATTGTCACATGTCAGACCTACTACTTCCCAAGTATTACCTTCCAAAAGTGGTAATAGTATTTCACATTTGTCTCCTTCTTCCGAAATCGAATTGATCATACCCGGCTTTTTCGCATATTTGAATACTGATTCAATTGCTCTAGGATTTGGACTGTCTATACATAAAGGGGTATCAACAGCATCCTGTACAATTTCTATAAGCCATTTTAGTGTTTCTATTTCATATTCAGGTGCCGTACTGGCACATACATCAATAAAATGAGCTCCTGCTTCTGTCTGCTTAATAGCGCGTTCTGCAATAAATGCCGCATTACGACTCTCGATAGCTTCCTTCACTACAGGAATGGTTCCGTTAATTTTCTCACCAATAATAATCATATTTATACCTACAGCCATTCTTGACAGATTTTGACGCCTTCAGCTGCGTTGATTGTAAATGCATCTGCCCCAATAAAATCACAAGCTTCTTTTGTTACGGGATTTCCACCAATAATTATCTTTGACTTGACACCAGCAGCTTTCAAAGCTTCAACCGTTTCCTTCATTGAGTCGATAGCTAAAGTTAATACTCCACTCATACCAATTATCTGTGGATCAATTTCTTTTGCCTTAGCAACAAACTCTTCTACTGCCACGTCAATTCCAATATCAACTACTTCAAACCCTGCCGCTTCTGACATGCTTCTAAAAATATTTTTTCCAATATCGTGTAAGTCACCATGAACCGTTCCTAGAAGAATTGTTCCGATAATGCTAGATCCACTGCTTCCTAGTACTGGTTTAAGCACATTAATTGCTTCGGTTAGAAGTTCACCTGCAAAAATCAGATCACCTACAAAATAATCTCCTTTTTCAAAAAGTTCACCAACAATCGCCATTCCAGCTTGGCAAGCACCTACTGCTATAAGAGCATCCTCTTCACTTGGATTGGTTGCAATAAAATCTTTTAGTATACCCAGAACTTGCTCTTCATCCAAATCTCCCAATACTTGCGTTAATAATTTTAAATCTAACATAATTAATTATCCTTTCTGATTTACCTGAGACGTATTTTTTATACTTTTTGGCAATTAGTAAGCGTTACTAATTGATAACATTTAATTACCATTTAAAGTTGAAAGTGCTTTATCTTTTGTCTTAACAATACGGCTTGTTCCAATAACTCTCCACTAGCATCAGCACTTTGTTCTGCCGTTTTTGAATTTGTTTGAACAACTTGTGCTACCTGTTCAATACCAATATTAATCTGAGTTATTCCAATTGCTTGTTTGTTTGATGCTTCAGTAATATCACTAATAAGCTCTGTGATTTTTTCTATTCCTTGTTGTGTTGTCACTAAAGCTTTTTCAGTTTCATCAGCAATTAACGTGCCACGATTCACTTTTTCGATTGTATTTTCTATTAAGCTTGTTGTTTCTTTTGCTGCTTCGGCACATCTTGCAGCCAATATTCGGACTTGTTCAGAAACTACTGCAAACCCTTTACCATACAAGCCTGCTCGTGCCGCTTCGATTGCCGCATTAAGGGCCAAAATATTAGTTTGAAAAGCAATATCGTCAATAACATTAATAATTTTGGAAATATCCTGAGATGATTTTTTAATTTCATCCATAGATTCCTGCATATCATTCATCTGCAAGCTACCTTTCTCGGCATTTTTCATAGCTCCTAAAGTTAAGATCTTGACTAGTTTTGAAGATTCTGCATTCTTAGTCGTATTTTCTGCAATTTTAGAAATAGAAGCCCTCAGTTGCTCAAGCGCACTAGCCTGCTCAACGGAACCTTCTGCTAAGGATTGACTTCCTTCAGAAACCTCAATAGCTCTCATGCTAACTTGATTTGCAACTTGATCAATATCACTAACGATGTTATATAAAGATGTAAGAATGTCATTGAACGCATTAGACAGATCATTGAAATCTCCCTGATACCCCAGAACATTTTCTATACATAAATTGCCTGATGCAATTTCTTCAAGTTTTTCAGACAGCTCCCCGATTATTTTGGCGAACTGATCCCCTGTTAGATTTACAGATTCTACCAGATTCTCAATATCACCTTGGTAGCAACTGTTAATCCGTTTTTTCAGATTTCCTGTTGAAATAGCGTCCATCACTTGGGATATCTCCAACATCGGCGAACTGACTTCTTCTAAGATTTGGTTAATTCCATGGATAAGATTTTTCCATGAACCCTCAAATTTTGTTTCATCAGCGCGTACTGACATCTTTCCTTTTGAAACAGCTGAAATAATTTGTTGAGCACTGAAAATTAGGTTCTCAATATTCCTTCTCACCATTTCTAATCCTACTGCAATTTCACTTGTAAAATATTCATGCATTTCCTTTGTAAATTCATTCGATTCAGGAACTGACATTTCAATACTTAAATTTCCTTTTGCAATTTGAACAAGATTACGACCAAACTTAAATAGACCCTCTTTTACATAGTTATTTAAGCTTTCTAAGAATGTTGTATCCAGCCCTATTTCTACATAACCCAACTGTTCTCCCGATTTATTAACAATTGGAGCAACATCCATTCTAAAATAAACTCCCTCCTCTTGAAAACTGGTAGAATACACCCCTTTCTCTTTTGCTTGTCGAATTCCACAAGATTCAGTATTACATATAGTTGCTGCTGACGTTGAACATGGTAAGCCAATCGCACTCTCTTTATTGTTAATCAATCCGCACATCATCATTCCATCGATTAATGATTGATTCAAATTCTTCCACTTCATGTCATTATCAATGACATGAATCGGATACGGAATAGCATCAAAAACCGCTTCATGCCATTCCATTTGCACTTCAATTTCATCGATCATTTGATTAATGAGTCTAATTATTTTAACAATAACAGATTCAGATAAGCCCATTAGTTCAATCCTTTGAGTATAATCTTCTTGAGTAATACAGGTATAGATCCTTTGAGCTTCATTAAAGAATAAATCTAATGCATCTTTAATATCAACTAATCCAGTACTAAAATCAGATGTTTCTACAATAGTAATTTCACTTTGAATTCCCATTTTTATCTGGTTTAATACATCATAATTTTCGATCATTTGATCTGATATTCTTTTGAGTGAGACACTTAATTCATAACATAAATCATCGATTGTAGGTATATGCTGATGATACACTGGTTCATAATAACCATTTATAGAATTTACCCTGACAATCTCAAGCATTTTTAATAGCTGCTTTTTGATGGTTCTAACAGTTTGGTATACTAACAAAAGTAGACAAATACACGCACCAGTCCAAAGAAAGAGAATAATGAAATAGCGAAACTGATCGTTTAATCCCAATAATCCAAGTCTACTTAAGGTGAATATTTGCAAAGTTCCCATAAAAAAATTTACTACTATAAATACGCTAATTAAGAATGTATATTTTGTTATGTTGCTTTTTTTCATAGCTTACCTACAATCTTTATTTTTCATAAACACAATTTTCAAAAACTTTGAACAACATAAGTCACTGTTTTATCAGTAATTTAGCCGTTATATAACACCAATTAGTTCTTTGGCTTTTACTGCTGAGCTACCTGCATCTGGAGCATAACCATCCGCCCCTATTTCCTTGGCATACTCTTGTGTAACAGGCGCACCACCAACAATTACTTTTAAATCTGGGTAAGCCGCTTTTATGGTATGAACTGCCTCTTTCAATGCTGGCATTGTTGTTGTTAATAAACCAGAGCACGCAACTAGTACAACATTGTCATTTTCTTTAACTGCTTTCACAAATTTTTCAGCTGGCACATCAACACCAAGGTCAATCATATCAAATCCGGCACTTTCCAACATCATTACAACCAAATTCTTTCCGATATCATGTAAGTCACCTGCGACAGTTCCCATAATACAGGTTCCCAATGAATTTAGTCCACTACCAGCTATAATCGGCTTTAAAACATCCACACCTTTTGACATAGTTTTTGCAGCAATTAGCATTTCCGGTACAAAAATTTCACCAGAAGAAAATTTATCCCCAACTACACCCATTGAAGCTATCATTGCGTCGAGAATCTTTTGCGCTTCATTTCCTGCTTCTAGAGCTTCTTGAACTAATGCAGCAATTTTTTTAGATTTTCCTGTTTCTACAAGTAATTTAATTTCATCAATCTTTGACATATGCTTCTCCTTGTATATAAATAATACTAAAATGCGATGAAAAACCACTCCATTCCGTATCTGAACATTTCGCGTTCTTCCTTCGGCACTTCCCAAGTCTCATCTTCCATTAAAACATTCAATATTTCTTCGTAGGTTACTTTATTTGCTTCATCCATTACAATTCCCTCCTTAGTATCTTCCATATTCATGAGCACAATCAAAAACATCAAACATATTATCCATAATATCAGATGGGCAGTTCCAATTTTTATCCGTCGTAAAGAAAAAACCGCCATCACGTGCGCATTCGTCAATTACACGCTTTGTATAGTCCAAATTGACTTCTTTTGATTCACATTTCATTTTTGAATTTATCGCACCACCACCTACAATCTGGTAGTCACCAATTCGTTTTGAAACTTCAATCACATCATCACTATCAGCAAAAAGAATACAACTATCCTTTGGTACATCTCGGAAGAAATCGAGAACATGTAGCCAGCTTCCTTCAAGGAATATGCCAGCCTTTCCACCTTGACTCGCGATATTTTCAATAATTGCTTTTTCATAAGGCCAATACAGTTCTGCAAACTGTTTTGGATTAAGATAAGTTGGTAAATGAGCCGGTTGAACGCAAAATGGAAATGTATACGGTAGTTCCTTAAACTGATTGGTACAACGTTCCCATAATACATCTGCAGCTTCTTTTACCTGTGATTTTCTCCTTCTAATATCGATTGAGGTTCCGACAAAACCACGAAGATAATCAAAAATAGTGTCTAATGGATTGGCAATCATTAAATCTTCAGTAGTCAGTTGAACGATCCCATATTTTTCTGCCATCGCTTTCATGACTAATTCGTTAAGATAAAATAGATTCCCCATATCATTGAAGCCAGCTTTAAAGGCCTCTACACCATGATCAATGCCATTTTCGAACAACTCTGGATATGTTCTCGGTAAAAGAACATCTCTGACAAAAGCATCCGGATCTTTTATCAATACATCATATTCATCTTCATTCATCTGAGTGCGAGTGACTGCCACATTTGAAATGCCATCTGGTGCTAAAGTAATTTGAGGACTTCTCTGATATTTTTGAAAATTTGGCATCCAGGTAATTCCGTTAGAATTGGTGCAGTCGATCCAAAGCCTTTCATAGATACGTGTCATTGCATCGACAAATTTTTCCGGATCATAATATGCCTCTCGTATCGTTGTTCCTGAATATGCAACAACTCCCTGGCCTGGGTTTCCAAAAATCGGGACATACTGAGGTTTTTCACGTTTTAGTGTTTTTTGAATATCTTCAAGTCTGTTATTATAGAGATTTTCTGTTGTCATTTTTACACCTTCCTTATTTAGTCTATTTGTTAACAACCTTACGTCCTAAAATATAAGCATTATCGCGAATAAACGAACTTACCATAAAATTCTCATCACAAAACGCAATCGTCAATTTTCCTTCATTACAGTATCGATCGAAAATATTTTTCATAAATTCAACCTGTCCTTTTTCATCCAGTCCTGCTGGCATCATCCAATAACCTTCCAGTATTAATTTATCCCCCACCATAGTCAGTGCCTTTTCAATATCAACTGCATTTTCCTGAAATTGCCAGATATCAATACCAGCCTCAATAAACACCGGAATATGTTTTAAACCATTCCCGCAACTATGAATTCCAAACCTATAACCATAACTATGAACACGATCAGATATTTGTTTCAAAAATGGGAGGAAAATATCTCTTGCAACCTGTTCTGAAAAGAAAGGTTGAAGTTGTGTGGCCCAGTCATCACTTATGACAATAACATCCAAGTCAAAATATTGATGATATAAATCAACTATCTTTAAATTATAATCTGTGACTACTTGAAGAAAAGATTTTACTTCATCAGGATCTTCCAATAGAGAGCTAGCTGCATTTTCAAATCCCATCACATCAATCAATCGTTCAAATAAACTTGTTGTAATCCAGCCTCTAATCGGTCTGGTGTGATCAACAATTTCTTTATATTTTTTTCCTTCCTCTTCCCACCCCCAATTTCTGGGATCCTGGATTTCAATGGTTCGCCAATCAGTGATGTCAGTAATTTTTTCATTTCCGGGTCTTACCATCGCTGGCATCCCAGTTTCAAGTGCCTCCCATTCCACTCCAAAGGCATCAACTCCACCTTCATACCCCATCGCCTTGATATCCGGATTAATTTCTGTTGTAATCTCGTAATAGTCGCTGTAAGAATCAGGAACCCATTCATAGTCCTGACGATTCATAAATCGTAGAAAGTTTTCTTTGGGTGTGATCGGTTGATTAAGATATTCAATTTCAGAATAAGGAGCTCCCCCGTACAAACCATAGGTAGCATATGTTTTTCCATTTTTCCTAAGTTCCACTTCAGCATTAAATTGTGTTGCCATATTTTCTTCTCCTTTACTTTTTTCACTAAACCAAACCTCTATTCTGTAATCCTTTGCATTTATGCGTGGGAAACTCAATAAATTTTCGATCATCTCCTAATCAAAATCTTCCAAGTCAAATTATAAAGTTGTAAAGGATATTCGCAATTTATAGAAAATTACAATTTAGTGTATACACTAAATATATTATCAGTTAGATTCTTTGTCAAGAAGAATTTTATTAATTATTTAAAATATTTTAGTATCTGGGGTACTACGCTTTCTTGTGTTATAATAAATTACAAAATAATTTCGAGGTAATCATGGCAATTTACAAATCAGGTATTAAAACAAGAGATAAAATAATTGAAGCGTGTATACAACTCTTTTATGAAAAAGGATATAATTCGACAACTTATGCCGATATTTGTGAAAAAGTTGGCATTCAGCAAGGTAACCTTCATTATCATTTCAGAAGCAAAGATACAATCTGCCAAGAAGTTCTTGAACGACATCTGAACAGAAATTTTGAAGAAACTAGACTATTTGTTACAGAATCAAATCAGGATTTTTTGCGTCATATTTTGAGCACCTATATCTTCTGGTACAAATATTTCAACGATGCGAAATATCGACGTTTCGCTTTTGAAACTGTAATGGAATATACCGCATCAAGCCTACATGAGTATTATAGAACTTACCTTGTAAGCATCGGCAGAGAGTCATCTCTATTAGATCACAATTGTGAGTTGGATCTCATATCATGTGCAGCTGTTGAATCATCCCTTCCTAAGTATATGTACACTAAGTATGAAGAGTATTCTTATGAAGAACTTGCATCATACAATGCAAGAGTATATGGACATTATTTAGGGCCAGATACAAAATATTTAGAAGAAGCCATAACCAAGGCCGAGAACATTATGCATACCATCGATTTGAATTTATTGACGTTCAGTTTATAAGATCAAGCAATGGATATTACTCATTTTCGAGACGATTTAAGGCAATATTATTGCACTTTACGAGAGCCTTTTCAAAAATTGTGTAAAGCTCGTGGTTGATGTAGATTAAATACATTAGCCAGGAAGTTCTTATTATGGCAAGAATAAACGAAAGTAAAGAAGAAAAGAATCGGCGGAAATTAGTGGAAAATTTTTTAAGTGAGAATCCCATCAAAGATCCAAATGACATCCAGGAACTGATGAAGGAAATGATGCGCCAGTACTAAAAGGCGGTTCCCCCGTTTGTTGAAGCTATAAAGGCAATATTTCCGTTTTAAGAGTAAATAGTTCGTTTTTTTATGTGTGCAATTTTTCATCCCAGCTCATCAGATATCTCCTGATTGACTACATTTCACGCATTAATTTACACATAAAAAAAAGCCACCCATAATATATAGGTGGCAATAAAATCAATTAAATGGCGTGCCCTGAGGGATTCGAACCCCCGACCTTCCGGTTCGTAGCCGAACGCTCTATCCAGCTGAGCCAAGGGCACGCGCTTCGTGACCTAGGATACTTCCGTTGGCCACGAAAGTTATTATAGCATATTCAAATCATAAAGAAAAGCTTTTTTTATTAATATTTGATTATTTTTTCACAAATCATGATGGTGCTTGTGTTCGTGGTGTTCCCGCTCTTCTAAAATCTCTTCTTCTGTTTTACGGCGGGGCATAAACCGTTTAGCAAATTTGCCCTTGCTACGGTTTTTAATATAAAAATAACCGATGATTGAAAAGGTCACCGCCCCAATAAAATTGACAAACAAATCATTCATTGTATCATACAAACCAATATCGATATAACCCCCATAATGCCATGGCATCCCGTTGACTACGATGCTGTCAATCGGCATCACCACTGCCACATTTTTTCCCTCGGGATTAAAAAATACTGAACTGATTGCCGATAGAACCTTATCCTTCTGCATATCGGTTTTAAAAAAGATATCCATCCCAAATTCAAAAAATTCCCAGATCACCCCTACTGTCATCGAAAAACAGAAGGCTACCAAGGCTACAAAAGCCGGCGACAGCGAAAAGGTCACTTTTTCATTGCGGTTGAGAATATCGATCATTGAAAAACCGATCGCCGCACAGAGAAAACCGTTGATAGTATGGAGCATGTCGTCCCAACGGTCAAAAAGCAGGTAGTACTCGTTGATTTCCCCGAGAATCTCAGCCCCAAAGATAAACAAAAGCACGATAATTTCCAGCGTGCCGGGTAGCACAATATTCAGCCTTTTATCCAAAAAATGGGGAATCATAAAAAGAATTAAGGTCAACAGACAGAGAAAGACATTATTATAATTGCGGTTGAAGATCTCGGCAATCAAGACCATCACGACCAGAATCCGCAGCGAAATATAGACAAAAGCCTTAATTTTATTTTTTCGGGCTTCTTCCCAGAAATCACGGAGATGCTCCAGTAGCCACGTTTTTCGATTGATTTTCGTTTTTGTCATCGGCATTCTCTTTCATTTTTGTAATCATTTTATTATTATAGCATCATTCCCAGGCAGTTTACAATTACTATAACTTCACTTATAATGACTATATTCAGCAAACTAAACCAAGGAGTTTTCCGCTATGAAATTTTACCTTTGCATTGATGACACCGATAACCTCGATTCGATCGGCACTGGAACCATCGCCGAACAGATCCAGGAAAAAATCATTCGCCAGGGATATGGTCCCTGTTCCCTGGTGACCCGACACCAGCTCTTTATCCACGAGGATATCCCCTATACCTCCCATAACAGCTCCATGTGTTTTTACGGCGAAGCCCCCGATGACGCCCTAAATGCAATCATCGATCTGGCCGCCGAGCACCTCGATACCGTTGCCGCAGTCGGCTCCGACCCCGGTCTATGCGTACTGACCTATGACGACAGCTGTCATTATGATGAGCTGATGGAATTTGGCATCCAGGCCAAAAAAAAAATCCTGACCAAGGATGACGCAATGATCTGCGCCGACAACCACCAGCTCCATCTGTCTGAACACGGCGGCACTGGCCAAGGCATCATCGGCGCCCTGGCCGGGGTGGGACTGCGCTTATTCGGCTGTGACGGTGAAATTAAGGGGGCCCTAAAAAACGCCGTGATCAACCAGACCTATACAGTAGCCGATCTCAAAAAATTGCCCGAAGTCGAGCAGGTGCTGGACCTCGTCACCAAGGAGCCGCTGGCCGATACAACCTTGGTATGCCTGAGCAATCGCACAAAAACCGTGCTCTACCGCCATCAGTATGTAATGTTTGTCCGTAAGGACGAAAACGAACAGTACACCTCTCTACCCAAAGCCGAAATCCGCAAACTGGGAGAGCATTTCTATGTCTGAGCAACATCAGCTTCCGATGGAAGCCTGGGAACAGGCACAAGCCATCGCAATACGCTGCCCCGAATTCAAACCCGATGTGGAAGAAGAATGGCTGGCCGAGGAAACCATTTCCTGCTATAATTGCCGCTACCGGCGCTTTGTCGGGGCCGGAATCCGTTGTATGAAATCTATGTTTTAATTATTAGGAGGCAAAACATGAAAATGAAAAACTTTTTAAAAACAATCCTGTCCCTGTTATTGGTTGGCTTGTTGACCTTTGGTAGCTGCGGTGCTGTTTTGGCCATAAGTAGCGATAGTTCCGGTGGTGGCAATGGCTCTGGCGGCGGCAATGGCGATGGTTCCGGCGGCGGTGGCGGGTCGGCAACTGAGACCACTTCAACCCCCGGCAGCGGTGACGGCTCCGGCGGCGGTAGCGCCGAACCCTTGTCCCTTGTCACCGTCACACCGGCTGATAAGGCCACCGAGATTGCAGTGGATACCCCGATTAAACTGGAATTCAGTAAAAACGTGGCCTATGCCACCGTCCGGGACACTAATCTCAAAGCAGTGACGCTCTGGGCCGGAGATCAGCCAATCGCCGCCGAAATCACCATGTCGGATGACCAATTGGAACCCGATCTTAAAAACTTCATCAATATCGTTCCCAGTGAACCGCTTAGAGAGGGTACCGTTTATACTATTAAAATTGACAATACCCTGAGCTCAAAAAGCGGTGATATCCTGACCGCCCCCCTCACCTTAACCTTTACCACTGTCGGAGCAACCGAGGTTGCCAGCCCCAGCGACACTGAAACGACCAATCAAAGTTCTGGCCTGAACACCACTGCGATCATTATCGGTCTGATGGCGATTGCAATTGTCGTGGGAATCATCGTGGTCCGACGCAAAAAAATCTAAATGTCACCACAAAAAAAGACGCTTGTCACCATCATCCTGATTATCCTGCCGGTGTTCTTTTTCTTTGGGACCATTTGTATCGGCCGTTATTATGTTTCTTTAGATGATGTCCTGGCAACCCTGTGGCAGGGACTCGCCGGCAACAGCGGTGGGGTCAGCGCAGAAACAGCCACGGTGATCCTGCAGATCCGTTTGCCTCGTGCCTTTCAGGGCGCCATGGTGGGCGCAGCATTAGGCGCCAGCGGTGCCGCTTTTCAAAGTCTTTTTCGCAACCCCCTGGTTTCCAGCGGTATCCTCGGGGTTTCTGCCGGAGCCGGATTTGGCGCGGCCCTGGCCATTGTGCTGTTTAACTCGATTTTTCTGACTCCCCTGTTCGCCTTTAGCTTTGGGATTCTGGCCGTAATTCTCAGCTACTTTGCCGGAAAAATCGACAATACCTCCACTACCATCACTCTGGTACTGGGCGGCACCATTATTCAATCAATTTTTTCAGCTTTGATCTCACTGCTTAAATACCTGGCTGACAGCGCCACCCAGCTGCCGGCAATCACCTTCTGGCTGATGGGCAGTCTGGCCTCCACCAAGACCGCCGATGTCTTTCTGGCCTTGATCCCGATGGCGTTAGGTATGAGCGGGATGCTGATCCTGCGTTACCGGCTTAACGTCCTCTCGATGGGTGATCGCGAAGCCCGGACCCTGGGGATCAATGTGATGGCCAATAAGGCCGCGATCATCGCCTTTGCCACCCTGGCCACCGCCGGAGCCGTCTGCGTCAGTGGCATTGTCGGCTGGATCGGACTAATCATCCCCCACGTGGGCCGGATGTTGGTGGGTAATGACAACAAATGGCTGGTACCAACTAGCATGTCGCTGGGAGCCTGTTTTGTGATCTTCTGCGACACCCTCTGCCGTAGCCTGACCGGCGGAGAAATCCCATTGGGGATTGTCACCGCCCTGATTGGCGGTCCCTTTTTTATTTATCTGCTAAAAAAAACCAAGGGAAGGAGCTGGTAAAACCGTGTTACGTTTAAAAAATCTGAGCTTTGGCTACACTCCGAAGCGGCTGATTTTCGAGGACATCAGTTTTTCGATCCAGCCCGGGGAAGTCTTTTGTGTGATCGGCCCCAATGGTTGTGGTAAAACCAC
>CAZEBY010000035.1:24467-27625 GCA_964510565.1 uncultured Lachnospiraceae bacterium
TCCAGCCCGGGGAAGTCTTTTGTGTGATCGGCCCCAATGGTTGTGGTAAAACCACTCTGATTGACAGCATCCTGGGCATCAACCAACCCCAACAAGGATCCATTGAAGTGGCTGGCACCGATCTTTCACAGCTAAAACCAAGGGAATTTGCCAAAAACATTGCCTATGTCCCCCAGAACCACACCAAGACTTTTCCCTACACGGTGCTGGATATCGTTGTGATGGGCCGAACCGCTGCTACCCGCGGCTTTGCTGCACCGGATGCCAGCCAGCGGCAGCAAGCCCGCGAAAGTCTCGAGCAGGTGGGGTTAAAGGGTTTTGAGGAACGACTCTACACCGAACTCAGCGGTGGCGAACTTCAGCTGGTGCTGATTGCCCGGGCCCTGACCCAGGATGCCCGCATCATGGTACTGGACGAACCCACCGCCCACCTCGATTTTCGCCATGAGCTGATGGTGATGGAAATCATCACCTGGCTGGTCAAAGAACGGGGTCTGACCATCATCATGGCTACCCACTTTCTCAACCAGGCCTTTTATCTGGAAAATGCCGCGGTACCCACCCGGGTGGCGCTGATGAATCAGGGGAAAATTGCAGCCATCGGCACCCCTTCCGAGGTGATTACCAAGAATAACCTCAAGGACTTCTTCAAAATCATCGCCACCACCGGCACCACCGACGAGGCCGGAATTCATCGAAAATTTATCGTACCACTAAAAAACATCCGCTGACTAATCTCAACGCTTCACCAAGAAAGGATCCGCCATGCACAAAAGAACTCACTTTCTCCTCGGCTGCCTGCTGATAATCGGGCTGTTGTTGAGCACCCTGACCGGCTGCCAGACTCAAAATCAAACTGCAACGGTACCAACCAAAACGATTGTTGATTGTCTGGGGCGTGAGGTGAAAATCCCGGCTGATCCCCAGCGGGTGGCCTGTCTCTATGCTTCCACTGCCCATATCCTGGCAATGCTTGGCCAGGAAGATAAGATCGTTGGCATCCCCAACGGCATCAAACGGGATGTGCTGATGACCTATAAGCGCCCGGATATCGGTTCGGTATCAGTACCCTTTAACGATGGTGCCATCAATATTGAAGAATTGCTGGCTACCAACACCGATCTGGTACTTTTGCGCCAAAGCACCGCCGAAAATGCCGGGGAAATCGAAAAACTCGACAAAGCTGGGATTCCCTGGGTCGTCATTGACTACGCCAGTCTGGATGATCTCCAAAAGGCCATCACAGTGACCGGTACCGTTTTTAATCAGCAACAACGGGCGACTGATTACAATGCCGCCCTCCAGCAAACCCTGACACTGATTTCCCAGCGCGTCAGCAGCCTGCCGGAAACAGCTCGGCCCCGGGTTTACCACGCCGTCAATGAGGCGGCCCGAACCGACCTGGCCGGGGATCTCTGCAGCCAGATCACCGACGCTGCCGGGATCATCAACGTCTCAGCCCAGGGCGGCAGTCTGATCACCGATGCCGAAAAAACGATGACCACCCTGGAGCAAATCTACAGCTGGAATCCCGATGCGATCATTGCCAATGATATCAATACGACCAAGTATATGCTGAGCGATCCCAAATGGTCGGGCTTAAAAGCTGTGGCCGAACAAAAGGTGACCACCCTGCCGGTGGGTGTCACCCGCTGGGGTCACCCCGGTTCAATGGAACCCCATATGGCAGCACTGTTTATTGCCAAGACCTTTTATCCCGAACTTTTTGCCGATATCGATCTGACTCTGACCGTCAAAGACCACTATCAAAAGTGGTTTGCGCTCGATCTTTCTGACGCCGATGTGACGGCGATTTTATCCGGTGAAGGGATGCGACTGGCCAAATAGTCCTTACTAAAAAAGAAATAGGGATTCCTGTCTTCACCAATACGGCCGGGAATCCTTTTTATGTTGTTTGAATATCATCACCTCGACTTGCGTTTTAAAATACCAAAAATTCTATTTTAAACGAAAAACATCATAATCGCAGGGAAAGTTTGAATCTTGGACGAAATTGTGACTAAAGTGTGATTGCTATTGTCCTAAAATTGTTATAAAATATACTCATACATGAAATAGGAGCGACGGCATGCCAAAAAAAAGATTCTTAGCTATCATATTCCTTTCCCTAATTGTTTTATTCTTCGCCGGTTGCGAAAAAGATGATGGCACAACCGCTTATCTGACCCTGATGTCAGTTCCCACAACAGCGACCATTCCAAACGGACTGCATCTCGATTCAATCGTGAGCATAACCAATCCCATCCCTGACGATCCCAACGGGGCAACAACGACCGTCCAATTTGGTGTCTTTGGTTTTACCAATACCGCTGGTGAACCGGTTTACTATGTCTATGGAAAAAAAGAGTCCGTCACCGGTGATCAGTCCCATCTACTCGAAGAAGGTTTTTATCAGGTCGATTATCGGGTCGATGAGCAAAGCGTTTATCTGGCCATGAAAGATAGCAATTCTCCGCTGACCAAGGTCGATAAGGGCAATGGCATCACCTCTGCTTACGATGGCGAACTGCCTTTTTCTTTCTACACCCCAGTACAAGATCAGGATGGTTTTTATACCTTTGTTGATGCCAACGGCGTCACTCAATTCCGGGTTTATGCGACTTTCCTGGGCAAAAACGGAAATTTCTTCCCGGCTTCAGAAGAGGGGAAAATGACTGCCGGTGCTCTGCCGGTTAACAAATCGGTAGAAGAAACCCTGCAGAGCCAGGGACAAGCTGGCGTTTCTAAAATGCTTACCACTCCGATTACCTGCACTGATATACCCACCACTTTTATTGTATAATAAACAAAAACCGGCAAAATGCCGGTTTTTTAGTTGTTACATTTTAATCATAAACCGGATAATACTCCGGATTCTGGTAAGCTTTGAAAAAGAGCGCCAGCTGGGCTTCAGTGGTTCGGCCCAGAGACAGTGGTGGCAGCTGATCCATCGCAAAAAAGCCGCTCTCAATGGTCTCAGCATTGCTTCTAAATTCCCCTTCCAGCAGTTCGCACAACATCAGGATCTTATAAATCGTATAAGGACAGGTATCCTCGACCCATTTGCTGCGGTCCAGTAGCCCCACCAGCCGGGTTGGTTTAACCAGCACCCCGGCTTCCTCAAAGGCCTCTTTGATGACATTTTCCTGAGGTGTCCG
>CAZEBY010000036.1:0-27226 GCA_964510565.1 uncultured Lachnospiraceae bacterium
GAACCCTGGTTCAACTGGTGATGGAAAACCGCTCAATGGAAGATATAGAAGAAGTGATTGATTTCTGCTTATCTGTTGGCTTGCCAATTACGCTGGGTGAACTGGGGTGTACCGAACCAACCCCGGAAAAAATCATGGCGGTGGCAGTAGCGGCGGCCGATCCTGCCGAAACGATTCATAATATGCCTTTTGATGTCGATGCCGACACTGTTTATGCGGCGATTATGGCAGCGGATGCCCTGGGTCGATTATACCTGTGTGACTAAGTAAGCAGAATCTCGAAAATAAAAAAAGGTCACAATCTCACCGGTTGGGGATTGTGGCCTTTTTATCTGCGCGGCTGGATGCAGCGTCTAGAGCAGCGGATCAAACAGCTCCCGGGTTTTTTTGAGCATATCCCGGATTGGCAGATCATAGGGACAACGGGGTTCGCATTCGCCGCACTGGATGCAGTCCGAAGCATTGGCAACAAAGCTGCGATAACGATCCAGAGCCCATTCCTCGAGATCGTAGCGGCGGTAATAACCTTCGACAATAAATTGCATCGGGATATCAATGCCCTGAGGACAGGGGGCGCAATAACCGCAACGGCGACAGAAGGTTTTACCCAGCGCTTTGGCATCCGCTTCAAGGGTTTGTCGTTCGTCATCGGACAGCGGCACAAAATCGTTGCCGACTTTGGTATTTTTAAGGACCTGTTTGACCGAATCCATGCCAGGGATCAATACTGAAATATTGGGATTTTCGGCCACCCAACGCAAGGCGTAATTGGCGTGAATAAAAGCGCCACCGGCCAGCGGTTTCATAATAATAACTCCGACATTTTTTTCCTTGGCTTTTTCAAAGAGCGGTGCACCACGGTTTTCGACAATATTATAAGGAAACTGGATGGTCTCAAATTTATTTTCATCCAGAGCCCGATCGAGCACTTCGTAAGAGTGGGAGGTAATCCCAATATGTTTAATCAGCCCCTGTTTTTTACAGTCGACCAGCGCATCATATCCGCCTCCTTGGCTCATAATGGTTTCATAGTCGGTCATCGTTTTGGCGTTATGGAACTGATATAAATCGATGGTATCGGTTTGTAATTCGGCCAGACTGGTTTTTACATCAGCCATCACCTCATCATAACTAAGTTTTGGGGTTTTTGTAGCCAGATAAAAATGTTCCCGACCCCATTGTTTTATGGCTTCCCCGATCATTTCCTCACTGTTGGTGTAAGCTCTGGCAGTATCAATAAAATTAACACCTTCTTCAATCAGGTTTTCAACTATCTCGTCGACTTCCCATTGGTTACAGCGCTGAATTGGAATACCACCAAACCCAATAAGCGACACTTCTAATCCGGTCTTTCCCAGTACTCGCGTTTCCATTTTACACCTCTTCTTTTCTTGGTTTTGCTCATTTTAACATATACAAGTTGAAAAGTCACCTCCTATGCGGGTATTGGTTGTATTTCAACTTTCTTTCGGTTGACGGGTGAACATGAATTGACACTCCAATCAATTATGTAGTAAAATGAAAATATGTTAATATTTAAGAAAGAAGGTAAGAATAATGAGTATTCGTTTCGATCTCTCTTATGCAAATATAGATTCCAGTGAGTTTGAAAGTCGCTATCAGCAGTTGGCTCAAGCCAATGATGACTTGATGAATAAAACCGGGGTGGGCAATGATTTTCTGGGCTGGGTGGACTATCCGATTAAATACGATCAGGATGAATTTGTCCGGATTAAAGCGGCCGCCAAAAAAATTAAAGAGCGTTGTGATGCATTGGTGGTCATTGGCATCGGCGGCTCCTATTTAGGTGCAAAAGCGGTCATTACAGCTTTGACCAGCCCTTTTTATAATGATGAACCCCGAGCAGTGCGAAAGGCTCCTAAAATATATTTTGCCGGTCAGAATATCAGCGGGAAATATCTGGAGAACCTGCTGGCGCTGCTTAAGGATCAGGAGGTCTGTGTCAATGTTATTTCGAAATCCGGGACCACCACCGAACCGGCCATCGCTTTTCGTTTTTTAAAGCAATTTCTGGAAGATAAGTATGGCAAAGCGGGGGCACGGGAGCGGATCTTTGTGACAACGGATGCTGCTCGCGGAGCCTTAAAGTTTATGGCTGATGAAGAAGGCTACGAAACCTTCGTGATCCCTGATGATATTGGGGGGCGTTACTCCGTTTATACCGCCGTCGGTTTATTGCCGATAGCAGCAGCGGGGATTGATATTGATGCACTGATGGACGGTGGAAAATCCGGGTATGAGGAGTATAACAAACCGGAGTTTAAAAAAAATCCCTGTTTCCAATATGCATTGTACCGGAATGTGCTTTATAATCGCGGTAAGAATATTGAGATTTTAGTGGATTATGATCCTTCCCTGGAGTATCTGGCGGAGTGGTGGAAACAATTATTTGGTGAAAGTGACGGCAAAGATGGCAAGGGTCTTTTTCCGGCTTCGGTGCATTTCTCTACCGATCTTCATTCGCTGGGGCAGATGATTCAGGATGGTCCCAAAAATCATTTTGAAACCGTAATTGTCATTGAAGCGGATCAATCCGACCTCAAGGTTTTCCGGGATGAAAAGAATCTGGAAGGACTCAATTACCTCACCGGCTGGGAAATCGATGCGGTTAATGAAAAAGCCTTTATGGGCACCCTGCTGGCTCATGTCGATGGCGGCGTCCCAAATGGGATTATCCGACTTAAAAAACTGGATGCCTTCCATATTGGCAAACTGATTTATTTTTTCGAAAAAGCCTGTGGCTTAAATGGCTATTTGCTGGGGGTTAATCCCTTTGATCAGCCCGGGGTGGAAGCCTATAAAAAGAACATGTTTGCCCTGCTCCACAAACCGGGTTATGAAGAGACAACCCGTGAACTCGAAAAACGGTTATAAGTGAAACCAAGATATTTTTCCAGGTTTTGTGGCAAATAAAGAAGCAAAAATTGAATAATCAGCACAAGACATTTCGTTACAATTGTGATACAATGATAAAAAAAAAATACAAGTTACGACTAACGTTTCAAAAAGATGTGAAATACACTTAATACTTCAACATAAAACAGAATACAAAAAGACAGGGCAAAACTGTTGTGAAACAGCGACGCAAAGCTAAAGGGACTTTTTAAGTTAGCCAGTTACTCAAATAGATTTGAAGATTTAGGGGGTAGTGGTGAAGAAGTATAACGAAAAAAGGTTTGTAATCTTCAGTTTTGCGTTGTTTTTTTTGGTGGTGTTGACGGCCCTGTCTGACTTTTTTACGCTTTCACTGCTTACGCACGGGGAAGCCATTCGCCTGCTCCTGTATGGTCTTAGTTTTGTGGGACTTTTTATTATCAGCCTGATCAGCACTTTGACAGCTGCCGGCCAAAAAAAAGAAATCATTCAATTAAGACGCTGCCAGGATTTTGATTATTTAACGGGTTGTCCCAATTGGGTCAAGTTTAAACGAGACTGCGAAATCCTGCTTCAAACGAATCAGACCGATCACTATGCGATGATTATTTTCGATATCGATAAGTTTAAAGCCATCAATGATTTATATGGCCATCAGGTGGGGAATGAAATCCTTACGGCCATTGCAAAGATTTTAGAAAAGCAACTAAAAGAAGAAGAGATGTTTGCCAGAATGGCCACGGATAATTTTTGTATTTTAATGAAATATGAAGGTTACAGTGGATTTTCCCAGCAGCTCGAAAACTTGATTCGCGAGATCAACGGTTATTCACAAAGATTCATCATCAATATTTCCATGGGCATATATCTGATTAGCGAACAGGATTGTGATGTCAATAGTGTCAGCGATCGGGCCAATATGGCCAAGCGATCGATTAAAGATAACTCGCAGGTGAGCTACGCTTTTTATGATGAGTCGATGCGTCAGGTGATGATTCGTGAAAATGAGATTGAGAACAGAATGGAAATGGCTTTGCGTAACGAAGAGTTTGAAGTGTATCTCCAGCCGAAATATTTGTTTTCCGATGAGCAGATTATTGGTGCCGAGGCGCTGGTAAGGTGGAATGATCCACAACGGGGAATGCTGCCTCCCAACGATTTTATCCCCTTATTTGAGAAAAATGGGTTTATCAAAAAAATTGATACCTATATGTTTGAAGAAGTATGCAAGCTGCTGGAAAAATGGAAAAAGGAAATGGATCAACTGACCAAGATGATTATTTCGGTTAATTTTTCGCGACTTCATCTGGAAAATTTGCTGTTGCCGGAAGAATTGCTGGCGATTACCACGCGCTATCAGATTGATCCTAAAATGATTGAGATTGAACTCACGGAAGGCACTGTCTTTGATAATGATGTCCAGATGGTGAATATTATGAATCATCTGAAAGATTTTGGTTTTCATATTTCAATTGACGATTTTGGTCGGGCTTACTCATCGCTCAATACCCTAAAAGATCTGCCGGCAGATATTCTGAAACTGGATAAGGCCTTTTTCAGCGAATCGACAAATAATGTTCGCAGCAAAAAGATCATTACCAGCATGTTAAATATGGCCAAGGAGCTTGATCTGATTACGGTTGCGGAAGGGGTTGAGACTCAGGAGCAGGTCGACTTCCTTAAAGAAAAGGGCTGTGATATCGCCCAGGGATTTTTCTATGCCAAACCGATGAATGTCCTTGAATTCGAAAATTTTGTTAATAAAAAACTGAAATCAGCTTAGGCAGATTTCAGTTTTTTGACATTTTTATTGGTGCGCCGGGGCTTTTTCCGATGCATTTTCAAAATTCAGACCACCGCAGGTGATATCAGCAAAAACTGAAAGGGCCACTGAATTATCAGGATCGACACAAACCGTATGATCGGCAATTCCGCTGAATTTACAGGTATCGATAATTTTCAGCCGAAAGTTGTCGGGCACGATGACGTTCAGACCACCATTGATAATCTTGATATCCATGCGATAAGCATCTTTTTCGGTGATAACTTCCGAAAAATCAAGATGCATGCCCCCGAAAAAAACTCCGAGTTTAGTGTCCTGCATCGTTTGGCTTTGGTAGTCTTTCATTTTTCCGCCATAGAGAACCGCTTCATCCAGTGATTCGGGACTTTTATCCAGGCTGGCTTCAAATGCTTTGCTCTTTTTGATCACACAGGCGTGAAAAAGCGCCACGCTGGTGGCCAAAATAATACCGGCTCCGATGATTTTGTTTTTTTTCTTCATGGTTTATCCTTCCTGTTCTTTTTAATTAGTTTAACATGGTTTTAAGAATAATCGAATCTTTTTTTGTTTTTTTAAAGAACATCCCAGATAATTTTAACTAAAAATAAAGGTATTATGCTATAATATTTGAAGCATCTGTTCAGCACAGCTGAATAAATAAGTGCAAGTGAAAGGTCTCAATGGAAACAAAAAAGTATTATGATGAGTTTGAAACCATTGTTGGCGATATATTAACACATAGTGAATTCCAAAAACTAAGAGAAATTGACCACCATGGCAATGGTTTATATGAACATTCAGTTGCAGTTGGTTATTACTCCTATCGCGTGGCTAAATGTCTAGGTATGGATTGCGAATCAATTGCCCGGGGTGCAACCCTACATGATTTCTTCCTGGAAGCTTGGCAGGGGAAGGTTAAAACGGGAAAGGGTCTGGGTCGAATCAAAGAGATGCATGGCTTTTCTCACCCCAAGACAGCCCTGGAAAATGCCGAAAAATATTTTGATATTGATGAACGCCAGGCAGATATGATTGTCAAGCACATGTTTCCACTCACTCCCATTCCACCGGCTAATTTAGGCAGCTGGGTGGTAACGGCAGTGGATAAAATTGTGGCCACCCATGAGCTGGTTTTTAAAAACACCCGGCCCATCAAACGGCTTAAAAGTATGATGTCCAAAGCTTAAGACAATTGATTTTGTCGTAAGTATTTTATATGACCCTAATAACTTGATTTGACGGAGGATAGAACTTGATCGAAGAACAAATTGAACGCGCAAAGGCCCATTTTGGAGAGTTGATTAAAGAACAATTGGCACGCATCGAAAAAATGAAGGTCCAAAAAGATTTTACCGATTTTAGCACAAAAGAACAGATTATCATTGGTGTTGTCGGCGGTGATGGCATTGGGCCATTTATTACGGCTGAAGCTCAGCGGGTATTAGAATTTCTGCTGGCCGATGATGTGAAGTCCGGCAAGATTGTCTTTAAAATCATCGATGGGTTGACCATTGAAAATCGCGCTGCCTGCGGCAAAGCGATTCCGGATGAGGTGTTGGCAGAACTAAGAACCTGTGATGTAATCTTAAAAGGACCAACAACAACCCCACGGGAAGGCGATCCCTGGCCGAATATCGAAAGTGCCAACGTGGCCATGCGTCGGGAATTGGACTTATTTGCCAATGTTCGTCCGGTTTCGGTACCGGAAAAGAATATCGACTGGACCTTTTATCGGGAAAACACCGAAGGGGCTTATGCGGTTGGCAGCAAGGGTATCCATGTCAACGATGACTTAGCCATTGATTTTACTGTTACCACGCAGGAAGGTTCTGAGCGAATTATCAAGGCCGCCTTCGATTTTGCCGAAAAGTCCGGTAAAAACAAGGTGACCGTGGTGACGAAGGCCAATGTGATCAAAACAACCGATGGTAAATTTTTAGATACCGCCAAAGCGATTGCCAAAAATTATCCTACGGTAGAAATGGATGACTGGTACATCGATATCATGACCGCCAAACTGGTCGATGAAAAACGTCGTAGTCAGTTTAAGGTGATGGTTTTACCGAACCTTTATGGTGATATTTTAACTGATGAAGCGGCCGAGTTCCAAGGCGGTGTGGGTACGGCTGGTTCAGCCAATATTGGTAAACAATATGCAATGTTTGAAGCGATTCATGGATCAGCGCCAAGAATGGTGGAAGAAGGTCGTGGCCAATATGCCGATCCTTGTAGTATTATCCGGGCAGCTGGGATGTTGCTTGTCCATATTGGTTACAATGATAAGGCCGAACAACTTCAAAAAGCGTTGGATATTTGCGGACTGTACGAGAAAAAACTGGTACTTACTGGTCGCGAAACCGGAGCAACCGGCTCGCAATACGCTGATTATGTGATGGAAACCCTGTCCAACCCGGAGTTGGACGCAATTTATAAAAAATTTATATAACGGATGAGGGGCGTCTTTTAAGGCGCTCTTTTTTTGTAGCAAAGATCAGCAGCAGCTAATGTCAGTGCGTGTACGCCCTGAGTAATCATCACATAGAAATTCAAACCATTGTCTGTCACGTCCATAAGTAGCTACCAAGGTGTTGCTTATGTTTGAAATGTTATCTCATTTAAAAATCATAATATTTAGGAGGTTATCATGCTGGAGAAAATTGATTTAGGTGTAACAATTGACAAAGAAACTTACCGTCTGGAAAAAGAGCGGCTGACCCTGCGCTTAGGGGAATTGCAGCGAACCTTACACGATATGGGCATCCCGGTTTTAATTCTATTTGAAGGCTGGGATGCAGCCGGCAAGGGAACCCTGATCAATGAACTGCTGATGCCGATGGATCCGCGATCATTTCGGGTGCACAATTTCAAAAAGCAGGAAAATGAAGACGAGATTTTTCGTCCATTTTTATGGCGCTATTGGACCAAAACCCCGGAAAAAGGCCAGATTGCCATTTTTAACCGCAGTTATTACAGCGATTTGGTTTATCGCAAATCCATTGATGCTTTAAATATGCAGGGACTGATGAAACAGGCCAACGAATTTGAACAGGCACTTTCGGATGACGGGATGATTATTTTTAAGTTTTTTATTCACATCAGTAAAAAAGAACAAAAAAGACGGTTTAATAAACTGCTCGGAAACGATGCGACTGCCTGGCGGGTCACGCCGCGGGATAAAAAAGAAAACAAACATTATGAAAAACTTTTCGAAAAGGTTAACCGGGGACTGGAACTGACCGACCATGACTGTGCCCCCTGGGTGATTATTGAAGGAGAACAAAAAGATTATGCACTGATCAAGGTCCTCAGTGTCCTGGAAAAACGGTTGGAAAAAGCCATTGAAGCGGCCATGATGACCCCGGCAGTTGAACTCAAACCGCTGATTCAAGCGGGGGACAAGCCTTATCAATCAAAAATTCTCGATGGCGTTGTTCTGGATCAGGTCATCAGTGAAGAAGCGTATCAGGCGCAAATAAAAGATGCTCAGAAAAAAATCCGCTTGCTTCAATATGAACTGTATCGGCGTCGGATTCCGCTGATTGTTGGTTTTGAAGGTTGGGATGCGGCCGGCAAAGGGGGCTGTATTAAACGGCTGACCCGGAACCTTGATCCGAGAGGTTACACCGTTTATCCGACAGCCAGCCCCAGTGATATCGAAAGAAAGCATCATCATCTCTGGCGTTTCTGGCGGGACATCCCCAAAAATGGTCACCTGGGAGTGTGGGACCGGACCTGGTATGGTCGGGTGATGGTGGAACCGATTGAAGGGTTTTGTGCGCAGGAAGAGTTTGACCGGAGTTATCGGGAAATCAATGAATTTGAAAAGCAACTTTCGGATTGGGGGGCCATTGTCATTAAATTCTGGTTGCAAATTGATCAGGATGAGCAATTAAGGCGTTTCACCGGCCGGGAAGAAAACCCTGATAAAGAATGGAAAATTACGGATGAAGACTGGCGAAACCGGGATAAATGGGAGGTGTACAAAATAGCGGCGGATGAAATGCTGCTAAAAACATCAACTGTCAATGCGCCCTGGATTATTGTCGAAGCTCAAAATAAGTATTACGCCCGGATTAAGGTGCTTAATGAAACCATTGCCGCCATTGAAAAACGCTTGAATAATTAACGGTTCGCTTGGATTTGTAAGTCATGACCGCAACAAAAAGATAAAAACGATAACCTGTTCACGCCTGTCTGTAGTGATCGACAAACAGGCGTGTCTTTGAATAAAGGATAATGATTAAATCACTATTTATGCGACGATTTGGATAATAATACTGAAATTATTAGAGCTAGGAAAATAATTTTTTAAGTTCTTTTAGGTTTTACCTCAGTTTTTCAATGCATTAATGGAATAGGCTAAATAATTTAGCTGTAGTAACGCACGATAACCATATTTTATTAATCATTTTAAGTATTTTGTCATTTTTACAAAAAGATCTATGGTTATTCATTGAAAACGTTTAAATCGCTTGAAAGTTCAGATATAATGAGCTCAATAATTTTAGTGGAAAGGAGTTTTAGATGGATTCAATAGATATTGAAATCCTTAAGCTGCTGCAGAAAAATGCCAGAGTGACGGCTTCCGAAATAGCCAACGAAGTCAGCCTGTCCGTTCCGGCAGTCAGCGAACGCATCAAAAAATTAGATTCTTCCGGCATCATCCAAAAGTACACCATTATTCTGTCAACGCAGAGAATGAATAAAAATCTAGTTGCCTATATGTTTATCTCACTTAAACATCCCAACTATATTAATGGATTTATCGAATTGGTGGAAAAAGAACATGAAATTATCGAATGTAATTATCTGGCCGGAGATTATGATTATTTAATTAAAATTATTACGAGAGATACTCAAAGTCTGGAAGCGGTGCTCAACCGCATTAAAACAGTTCCCGGGGTACAAAAAACCAAAACGATTGTAACCCTGTCAACCGTTAAAAATACATATTCCATTCTTCCTGATGAAGATGTGAATGTGTAACGATTAAAAAATCAGATCACAAATTTTTATTAAAAAACAGGAGGTTTTTATCATGATTGTAGGTATTCCAAAGGAAATTAAAAACAATGAGTCTCGTGTATCGGTAACACCGGCAGGTGTTCATGCCCTGGTTAAAAGTGGACATAAGGTGCTGGTTGAAACCAATGCTGGCTTCGAAAGCGGCATCGCCGATAGCGAATATGCTGCTGAAGGGGCGGTCATTCTGCAACAGGCCAAAGAAGTATTTGATCAATCCGATATCATTGTAAAAGTTAAAGAACCCATTGAATCAGAATATGAACTGATGAAAGAAGGACAGACCTTATTTACTTATCTACATCTTGCTCCAAACCTGCCGCTCACCGATATATTAATGAAGAAAAAAATTACCGGGATTGCCTACGAAACCGTTCAATTGCCGGACCGATCGCTGCCGCTGTTGATTCCCATGAGTGAAGTAGCCGGGCGAATGTCAGTTCAAGTTGGTGCCACCATGTTGCAACGCTATCACGGGGGCGTGGGGATGCTGCTAGGTGGTGTAACGGGGGTATTACCCGCAGAGGTCATGATTATTGGAGCCGGTACCGTGGGGATGAATGCGGCCAAAATGGCCGTTGGTCTGGGCGCTCATGTGACCGTTATTGATATCAGCAAACCAAGATTAACCTATGTGGACGACGTCTTTAATGGTCGGGTTTCGACATTAATCAGCAACCCCTACAACATGGCGGAACTGACAAAAAAATCAGATTTACTGATCAGTGGCGTCCTGGTTGCCGGCGAAAAAGCACCAAAACTGGTTACCGAAGAGATGGTTAAAAACATGAAAAAGGGCTCAGTTATAGTCGATGTCGCCATTGACCAGGGCGGATCTGTCGAAACCATTGACCACAGCACCACCCATGATAATCCCTGTTTTGAAAAACATGGCGTCATTCACTATTCGGTTGCCAATATGCCTGGTGCCGTGCCGCGAACATCGACCTATGCACTGACCGGATCAACCCTGCCATACTTGATGGCAATTGTTAACAAGGGGCCTGAAGCGGCCATGAAGGAAGATCATGCTTTGTTATTAGGATTAAACACTTACAAGGGACATGTTACCTGCAAGGGCGTCGCTGAAGGCTTAAACAAAGAATACGTACCAGCCGAAGATTTGCTGTAAAACGGGATTACAGCCTTATAAAAAACACCGGTAATAAAAATTTCAGCATCAGGAAATAAAACGAAAAAGCACGACATAAAATTTAGCTCAATGGAACGGATTAAGAGGGCGACACTGTTAAGGATGATGGTGAAGCCCTTATTTAAGAAAATCCTAAACACGATGTAATCGATAACAAGCTTATAAATTTTAAGGGGGCAATATGAGTTTTTCGGATATCATTTCAGCTGTAAATAATTTTGTGTGGGGACCCGTTATGCTGGCACTGCTAATGGGGACTGGTATTTTTCTAACAGTGCGTTTAAAGTTTAAGCCATGGCTCAACCTGGGCTATGCGCTCAAATCGGTTTTTGCCAAACAGGATAAGACCCATAAAGACGATTCGGGTGATATTTCACCGTTTCAATCGTTGATGACAGCTCTGGCAGCCACCATCGGTACCGGGAATATCGTTGGAGTTGCGACGGCAATGGTGCTGGGGGGGCCTGGAGCTCTGGTGTGGATGTGGATTTCAGCGTTGTTTGGATTATCGACAAAGTATGCTGAAAGTGTTCTGGCGGTTAAGTACCGGGAAACCAATGCCAAAGGTGAAATGGCCGGCGGTCCGATGTACGCCATGAAAAATGGTTTTAAGAACAAAAAAATCGGTTTGATTCTGGCGTTTCTATTTTCCTTGTTTGCCACCGTGGCATCCTTTGGAATCGGCAATATGACCCAGGCCAATTCGATTGCCGGAGCCGTCAATGGAACCTTTGGGGTACCAACCTGGATCACCGGCCTGATTTTGATGGCATTGGCATTTATGGTTATTCTTGGCGGGATTAAGAGCATCGGTCGGGTATCAGGGGTCATCGTCCCATTTATGGCCGTTTTTTATGTACTGGCTGCCATTCTTGTCATTATCATTAATTATCAAAATCTGCCGTCTGGGATTGCTGAAATCTTTACCATGGCCTTTTCGCCAGCGGCAATGGCTGGCGGTGTCGGTGGAACGATTATTGCAACGATGCTGACCGCCATGCGGTGGGGCGTTGCCCGGGGCGTGTTCTCCAATGAAGCGGGTTTAGGGTCGGCACCAATTGCCGCTGCCGCAGCCAAAACCGATCATCCCTCACGACAAGGTTATATCAATATGACCGGAACCTTTTTTGATACGATCTGTGTCTGTACAATCACCGGTCTGGTAATTGCATCATCTGGCGTGCTCGGGACATTGGACGCCAGCGGCGAAATTTTGATGGGGGCCAATCTTACCATTGCCGCCTTCCAATCAGCGCTAGGACCAGTTGGCGGCTATATTGTTACCGTTGGAATTACCCTGTTTGCCTTTTCTACCATATTAGGGTGGGAATATTATGGTGAAAAGTCTTTGGAGTATTTAATCAAAGCGCCGATTGCCGTAACCATTTACCGGGTGCTCTACTGTCTGGTCGTTTTTGTTGGTGCCACCACAGCCCTGGAGATTGTCTGGAATTTATCCGATGCCATGAACGGCATGATGGCGATTCCCAATCTAATCAGTCTGCTCGTCTTAAGCAGTGTGGTTGCCAAGGAATGTTTTGAGTTTCAGACTGATTTTTTAATACCGGAAAAATTGGCCTTTAAAGAAGCTAAAAAGAAATAGTGAGTCAAGAGCAATTAAAAATTTAAAATAAGTTATCAATTCACAAAAATTACTGTTGATGAACTGTTAATTAAGATTTTAACAGTTCATCCGCAGCCAATTATTGCGAAGAATTAATTTGTGAGGATAAAAGTTCTCGAATGCACAATACTATCCACATAAAAGAGATACAAATGATAAAAAGGTTAACATTAATCGTTTTCGGGTTAATAAGCAAAAAAAAGCTGCAAAATCCAGGCAAAAAATTACCTGTATTAAAGTGTATACACTCAAAAACTAATATGATATAATTTCATAGATAAAATTTTGCTATTTAAACCATCAATAAAAACACTTTGTTTTAATTTCAAGGAGGAAAATCATGCCTAAAAAAATGATGACAATGGATGGAAATACAGCAGCTGCTCATGTTGCCTATGCGTTTACTGAGGTTGCAGCTATTTTTCCAATTACCCCTTCATCCCCAATGGCCGAATATGCGGACGTTTGGGCTTCTCAGGGACGAAAAAATATTTTTGGTGAAACTGTAAAAGTTTCAGAAATGCAATCAGAAGGTGGTGCCGCTGGTGCGGTTCACGGTTCACTGGCGGCTGGCGCTTTAACTACCACTTTTACTGCATCTCAGGGACTTTTACTGATGATCCCGAATATGTATAAAATTGCTGGTGAATTGTTGCCCGGTGTTTTTCATGTGACTGCCCGTACACTGGCAGCCCAAGCTTTGTCTATTTTTGGTGATCACAGTGATGTTATGGCTTGCCGTCAAACTGGTTTTGCTTTACTCGCTTCCGGTGGTGTCCAGGAAGTCATGGATCTGGCCGCAATTGCGCATCTGGCTGCGATTAAAAGTCGGGTGCCATTTATGCATTACTTTGATGGTTTCAGAACATCACATGAGATTCAAAAAATTGAAGTGATTGATTATGATGTATTTAAGAAGCTGGCTGACTTTGATGCCATTCAGGAATTCAGAAACCGGGCTTTAAATCCCGAACACCCGGTAACTCGCGGAACAGCTCAGAATCCGGATATTTTCTTCCAGGCGAGAGAGGCTTGTAATCCATTCTATGATAAGGTTCCAGAAATTGTTGCTGATTATATGGAAAAAATCTCGGCAGAAACCGGTCGGGAATACCACTTATTCGATTACTATGGGGCTGACGATGCCGAAAATATAATCGTTGCTATGGGTTCAGTAACCGATACGATTGAAGAAACGATTGATTATTTATTGAAACAGGGCGAAAAAATCGGCTTGATCAAGGTTCGTTTATTCAGACCGTTTGCACCCGAATATTTATTGAAAGTATTACCAAAAACCGTTAAAAAAATTGCCGTGCTTGATCGTACCAAGGAACCTGGTTCACTGGGCGAGCCTTTATACCAGGATATCTGCACCGTTTTCTATGGCAAAGAATTCCAGCCATTGATTGTCGGTGGTCGCTATGGACTCAGCTCAAAAGATACGACCCCGGCGCAAATCAAAGCAGTGTACGATAATTTAAAACTGGATCAACCCAAAGATAAATTCACCATCGGAATTGTTGACGATGTTACCCATACCAACCTGGAACTGGGTGAAAACCTCCATACCGTTCCTGAAGGAACCAAAGGATGTAAATTCTGGGGTCTGGGATCTGACGGAACCGTTGGAGCCAATAAATCAGCCATTAAAATTATCGGAGATCATACTGATTTATATGCTCAAGGTTATTTCTCCTATGACAGTAAAAAATCTGGTGGGGTTACCGTTTCGCATTTGCGATTTGGGAAAAAACCGATTAAGTCAACTTACTTAATTGTAAATTCAGACTTTGTATCCTGTTCCACCCAAGCCTATGTGCATCAATATGACCTGCTAAAAGGTCTTAAAAAAGGCGGAACCTTCCTGCTTAACACCGTTTGGGAAGTGGCCGAACTGGATGAAAAATTACCCGCATCGTTAAAGAAATATATTGCGGACAATGACATTAATTTCTATATCATCAATGCCACCAAAATTGCCGAAGAAATCGGTCTGGGCCGTCGTACCAACATGATTATGCAATCGGCATTCTTTAAATTGGCCGACATTATTCCAATTGAGGATGCCGTCGCCTTCTCAAAAGCCGGCATTCAAAAATCCTATGGCAAAAAAGGTCAAAAAATTGTTGATATGAACAATGCGGCGGTTGATCAGGGGATTGATGCGTTAGTAAAAGTCGATGTTCCAGCAGCCTGGAAAACGCTCAGCACTGAAGTTTCAGCTGAAGAAAACGTGCCAGAATTTATTTCTAAGATTCTTCGTCCGATCAATCGACTGGCCGGCGATGATATTCCGGTTTCGGCCTTTACGGGTGTGGAAGACGGAACCTTTATGTCTGGTTCAGCGGCTTACGAAAAACGTGGCATCGCAGTTAATGTACCAAAATGGATTCCTGAAAACTGTATCCAGTGTAATCAGTGTTCATTTGTCTGCCCGCACGCAGCCATCCGTCCGGTTTTAGTGGATGCAGGTGAAAAAGCAGCAGCGCCAGAAGGCTTTACCACGGTTAAAGCGACTGGAAAACAATTTGATGGCTTAGAGTACCGGATCCAGGTCAGCACGCTTGACTGTACCGGTTGCGGCAACTGTCAGGATGCTTGTCCGGCTAAAACCAAAGCGCTGGAAATGGAACCAATCGATACTCAGGCTGATCAAATCCCAATGTGGAACTATGCAACTACCGTAAAAATTAAAGATAACCTGATGAATAAGGCAACGGTTAAAGGCAGTCAGTTCTGTCAGCCATTGCTTGAGTTCTCGGGAGCTTGTGCCGGTTGTGGTGAAACTCCATACATTAAAACCATCACCCAATTGTTTGGGGATCGCATGATGGTTGCTAATGCTACTGGTTGTTCATCGATTTGGGGAGCATCTTCACCATCGACACCGTACTGCAAAAATGCCGAAGGAAAAGGTCCCGCCTGGGCCAACTCTTTATTTGAAGACAATGCTGAGTATGGTTTTGGGATGATGTTGGCGACTGAAAAAATGGCCGATACCATTGAAAGTTACCTCAAAGAAATCATTGCGGGTGATGCTCCAGAAGCTGTTAAAACGGCAGCACAAGCCTGGATTGACAGCCGAAAAGACGCTGAAGCCTCCAAAATTGCCTCGGCTAAACTGGTCGAAGTCCTGACCGCTTATGCACCTGCAGGAGATCTGGCAACTAAAGTTAAATTTATTCTTGATAACCAGGCCTACCTGATCAAAAAATCGCAATGGATTTTTGGTGGCGACGGCTGGGCCTACGATATCGGATACGGCGGACTGGATCACGTTTTAGCATCACGCAAAAACATTAATGTTTTCGTACTGGATACTGAGATCTACTCCAACACCGGAGGTCAGGCTTCAAAATCGACCCCAACTGCGGCAGTAGCACAATTTGCTTCAGCGGGAGAACGAATCAAGAAAAAAGATCTTGGCATGATGGCGGCAACCTATGGTTATGTTTATGTCGCTCAGGTAGCGATGGGCGCTGATAAAAATCAATTTATGAAAGCGCTTCAGGAAGCCGAAGCATACGATGGTCCTTCCTTAATCATTGCTTACGCACCTTGTATCAACCACGGGATCAAAGGCGGTATGAGCCGTACCCAAACCCACGAAGCATTTGCAGTGGAATCAGGATACTGGCACCTGTACCGATTTAACCCAACCTTAAAAGAAGAAGGCAAAAATCCATTTATCCTCGATTCCAAAGAACCGGATATGGATAAATTCACCGAATTCCTGGATTCAGAAGTTCGTTACACCTCATTAAAACTAACCTTCCCGGAAGTTTCGGCAACCCTTTATGAAAAAGCAAAAGAAGAAGCGATGGAACGTTACCAGGGTTATAAACAAAAAGCAGAAATGTAATTAAATGCATCACAAGAGAAACCCGACCGGGTTTCTCTTGTTTTAAGCATGAAAAAGCTCCCATGGGCTATACCAGGGAGCTTTTTTATTGGCGCTACCACCAAAGGTGGCTTTGAATAGAAAAACTATTTGCATTTTTGTGGGGATGGGTGCCTTCTGATAAATCCGTCCAGGTCATCTTCCGGGTTATGAACGGTCAGTTCCATTTTGTCCAGATCGAAATCAAAATCGAAAGTGGAGTCTGATTTTAATTCTTCGAGTACATCGATGATTAATTGACCATCTGCGACATCCTTCATACTGAGCACTGCTTTGCCATGATCATCATATTGGGCAGCTTTTACTTTTTCATGAATGACTTCAATAACTCGTTTCTTTTCCATAAAAATACCTCTTTCCTGATAATATTTTGATTATTTTTTAAATACCCCAATAATTGGATTTTATCCATTCAAAATCAGATTTCGAAAGATTAATGAAACTTTATTTTTGTTTAAATATAAAAATAAAGGATATTAAAACAAGGAGAATTGAATTTTACTTAGAATAGAAATAATAGACCCTCAAAAGTCAAGACTCTATAAAAAAGGATAGCAAAATGACAAACTACTATTCCGAAGAATTGATCCAATCTGTCATTGAAGCAAATGATATTGTGGATGTGACTTCGGGTTACATGAGCTTAAAAAGAGTGGGAAACTCTTTTAAAGGAAAATGTCCGTTTCATAATGAAAAAACGGCATCCTTCACGGTATCACGGGAAAAACAGCTCTATCATTGTTTTGGTTGTGGGGCAGGGGGCAATGTCATTACCTTTATTATGGAAATGGAAAAACTACCCTTTATTGATGCTCTTAAATTTCTGGCAGCGCGGGTGAATATCGTTCTGCCGGAAAAACAGAATCAGCAGGAAGACCACCAGGCCTACGAAAAAAAGAAACGCCTCTATGAATTGCATCGGCAGGCAGCCAATTATTATTACAAGATTTTAAAAACGAATCGATCAGCCCTTGAATATCTCAAGCAGCGCGGAATCAGTCAGGAAACGATCCGCGAATTTGGATTAGGTTATGCCAGTGACGACTGGAACCGATTAACCGATTATCTTAAGACCAGCGGCTTCTCGCAGGAGGAGATGATGGTTTCAGGACTGGTAATGGCATCAGAAAACAAACGGCATTACGATCGCTTTCGCAGTCGGATAATGTTTCCCATTGTAAATCCGCGAGGTCAGATTGTCGGATTTGGCGGTCGTCTGATGACGACCGGACAAAATGGACCCAAGTACCTTAATTCCCCGGAAACTCCAATTTTTTCCAAAAGTTATGAACTCTATAATCTCAATCATTGTAAAAACTTTTTGGAAGCGGGGCAGATCATGATCGTGGAAGGCTACATGGATGTGATCTCCTTATATGAAAAAGGGATCAGAAATACCGTGGCAGCATTGGGAACGGCCTTTACGCCTTTTCATGGAAAAATCCTCGAACGCTATGCCAATGAGGTGGTCATTGCCTTTGATGGCGACAGCGCGGGAAAATCGGCAACAGAAAAAGCGATGAATATCTTGAAAAAAACCAGCTTAAATGTTAGAATATTAAACTTGCCAAGCAATGAGGATCCCGATTCTTTTGTCCAAAAGTATGGCCAGCAGGGATTTAAGGATGTTGTTGCCAGATCCTTAACCGTTGTTGAGTATGAACTGGGCTTATTAAAAAGCCACAACGATCTTTCCCAAACCGATGGTCGGCTCCGTTATGGCAATGAAGCAATTAAGGTATTAAGACAGCTGGAGACTTTGGTGGAAATTGATTATTACAGCAAAATGGTGGCTGGTGAAACAGGAATCAATCAGGAAGTAATAAGACGCGAGGTCATGCGCTCAAAAAACCGCTCGGATAATTCGACTCAGCTGGTCGAACCGGATCGCAGTGCAGTGACGCCACAGAGAATTCCGAGAGCATATCAAAAAGCTCAGGAATTGGTGATTCGCTACTTTCTAAAAACGCCGGATATGATCGATGAATTTCCGATCGACTTCCTGACCGATCCATTCTATCAGGAACTGCTTAAAGTCCTTTTAGAAAGGCGTAAAACACGAGCGGGCATTGAAATCAATCAGGTGATGTCACATTTTGAAGATTCAGAAGAAGTTAAAAAATTAGTTGAGTTCATGATGAACGAGGATGAAGTCTCCCGGTCAGATTATCAAGATGCTTTGGAAATAATGAATCGTTTTTATAATGAAGCGCAACTTGACCGACTTTCTGAACAAATTAAAAGGGAATCAACCAATGGTAACGACGATGAGGTGGCTCGGCTCACCAATCAACTCATAGAGATTAAGAAAATGATGAAAGAATACGGGAGGCACTAAAATGAAACTAGAGAAAGCAAAATCCGATGATGTGATCATCGATATTGATGACGACATCATTGAAATCGAAAAAGTCGCCATCGAGCTGATGCCGGAAGTGCAGCAGCTGTTGAAACGGGGAAAAGCAAAAGGAAATTTAAATAACCACGATTTTGAAGAAATTCTGGAAAAGGTGGATCTTGATCCTGAAGAAATTGATTCAATCTATTTGTACCTGCAAAAAGAAGGGATTGAAATCGCTTTTACCGACCTCGAACTGGAAGCCCTGGAAGCGGCTGAGCTTGAGGAAGAGAACCAGAAAGAACTTGAGCTGGCAGATTCGGTCAGCGTCAATGATCCGGTCCGTTTGTACCTGAAAGAAATCGGCAAGGTGCCCTTGTTGAACGGGGATGAAGAAATGGAACTGGCTCGCCGGATGGAAGCGGGTGACGAGACAGCTAAAAAAGAATTGGCCGAAGCTAACCTGCGGTTGGTCGTCAGTATTGCCAAACGTTATGTGGGGCGGGGAATGTCCTTTCTGGATCTGATCCAGGAGGGGAACCTCGGTTTGATCAAGGCGGTTGAGAAATTTGATTATACCAAGGGTTTTAAATTCAGTACCTATGCGACCTGGTGGATTCGGCAGGCAATTACCCGGGCCATTGCCGATCAGGCCAGAACCATCCGGATCCCGGTGCACATGGTCGAAACGATCAATAAACTGATCCGGGTTTCCCGGCAATTGTTGCAGGAATACGGACGCGAACCAACCCCGGCAGAGATTGGCAAGGAAATGGGTTTTTCCGAAGAAAAAGTGCGGGAAATTCAAAAAATTGCCCAGGATCCGGTATCGCTGGAAACCCCAATCGGGGAAGAAGAAGACAGTCATTTGGGCGATTTCATTCCCGATGAGGATGCGCCGGCGCCGGCAGAAGCGGCATCTTATGCACTGCTCAAAGAACAGCTGATTGAAGTGCTCAACACCCTGACCGAACGGGAAGAAAAGGTCCTACGACTACGTTTTGGTCTCGATGATGGCCGCGCCCGGACGCTTGAAGAAGTCGGCAAGGAGTTTAATGTTACCCGGGAACGAATCAGACAGATTGAAGCCAAGGCGCTGCGTAAACTGAGACACCCCAGTCGCAGCAAGAAATTGAAGGATTATTTAACCTAAAATGAAGATTAAATTAAGTCCAAGGCTTGAGGTAATTGCTGGCTGTGTGGCTGGAGCCGAATCGATGGCGGATATTGGCACCGATCATGGCTATTTACCGGCATACCTGGTGGAAAATAATCTGGTTTCCTTTGCCATTGCCGGGGATATTAACCAGCAGCCACTGAAAAAAGCAGAAAAAATTATCAGTGCCCAACAATTGCAAAAACAAATTGAGACCCGACTTGGTTCGGGTCTTTCTGTGCTCAAACCTGGCGAGGTTGAGGTTGTTGTCATGGCGGGGATGGGAGGGATGCTGATCCGGGATCTGCTGGAAGCCCAGCTGGATGTGGCCATGGCGGTGAAAAAGCTGGTCCTTCAGCCGATGAACAATCAGGCCTTGTTGCGAAGGTATTTGGAAACCGCAAGGTTCTCGATCACCAGAGAAGATCTGGCCCGGGAAGGGGAGCGGGTTTATGAAATCATTGTGGTTAAACCCGGTCAGATGATTTTTACCGATCCCCTGGAATATGAATTGGGTTTTGAGTTTTACAAACAGAAACATCCGCTGCTGAGTGCCCTGATCGATCGAAAAATCTTTCTGGAACAGCAGATTGTGACCAATACCCGGGGAAAGACCACTGCGGTCGCAGCTAAACAATTTCAGGAAAGTAGTTTGTTTATCGACAAACTGAATGAGGTAAAAAAATGTCTGTCAAACTAAATCAAATTATCCAAACCATTGAAGCGTTGGCGCCGGAAAGACTGGCTGAAAGCTGGGATAACGTCGGTCTTCAGGTAGGATCACGGCAACAGATCATTAACCGGATTCTACTGACTTTGGATGTTACGGCCGATGTGGTAGCTGAAGCGGCTTTTAAAAAGGTTGATTTGATCATTGCGCATCATCCGTTTATTTTTAACGGTCTAAAAACCTTGTCATCTGATGGCGAAAAAGGCCAAATTATTGCCCAGCTGATTAAAAATGATATCACTGTGTATGTGGCCCATACCAATTTGGATAAGGCGGCTAAGGGGCTTAACCACTACCTGGCCGAGCTGATCGGTCTGGAAAAGATCAAAACACTGGAACCCGCCAATCCGGATAGGTATTATAAAGTGGTGGTTTTTACGCCGGTGGAAGCCAGTCAGAAAATTATTGAAGTGCTGGGGAAAAACGGCGCTGGAGCCATTGGTGATTATGATTATTGCACCTATCGCTCAGTCGGAACCGGCACCTTCCGTCCGCTCGAAGGAGCCAGGCCGTTTATAGGCGATCTTAATCAGCTGACTAGTGTTTCCGAAGATCGGATTGAAGCCATCGTGGCGGCACCGGATTTAAAAAATCTGATTGCTGCCTTAGAAAGAAATCATCCCTATGAAGTGATGGCCTATGATGTGATCCCGCTGGAAAACGGGGATCTGATCAATCAAAATGGTCTGGGTAAAATCGGGGTATTGAGGCAACCCATGGATGGCGTGGCGTTTATTGCCGCGATCAAAAAGCGGTTCGATCTGACAGTCTTAAGGGGAGCTGGCAAGGTCCCCGATATCGTTCGTCGGGTGGCCATCTGTTCCGGGGCCGGGGCCGATATGATCGGTCTGGCCAAAGCCAAGCGGGCGGATGTGCTGATTACCGGAGATCTTAAGCATCACGATGGGCAGCGGGCCCTGGAAAACAATATCTGGGTGCTGGATGCCGGTCATTATGGCACCGAGAAATGGGTAACCGACTGTCTTAAGCAAATGCTGGCAGCAGGTCTGGAAGACGCCTGCCCGGAAATGATTGTCGCGGAATCGTCCCGGGATTTTATTGTGAATTATTAGATATCAAAGTGAAAAAAAGCTTGAAGTTTAAGAGCAGACAGTGTATACTACAGTGATTTAGTAAATCAGATAGTCGCACCCGGAGTAATCCGGTTGAGGAAAGTCCGAGCTCCACAGAGCAGGGTGCCGGGTAACACCCGGTGGAGGCGACTCTAAGGCAAGTGCAACAGAAAGTATACCGCCAGCAATGGTAAGGATGAAAGGGTGAGGTAAGAGCTCACCAGCGGTGTGGTAACACATCGGCTATGTAAACCCCACCTGGAGCAAGACCAAGAACGGACCGTAAAAGACGGCTGCTCGTCGTTGTCCTATGGTAGGTCGCTAGAATTTATTGGTGACAATAAATCGAGATAGATGACTATTTAAACAGAACTCGGCTTATAGATTTAGTAAATCACAAATGTAAGTAAAGACTATTGCAGAACTCTGCAATAGTCCTTTTGCGTTTTTTGACCGGGGATTGTATAATGAGAGTAAAGTTTTCAGTGGGAGAATGCCATGAAGAAAAAAGAAGCCATCGAAAAGATGATCCGCAATAGTTTAAAAATGAATAAACCGGTGATTGGGGTGGCGGTGGGATCCGGACTTTTTGCCAAACAGGCGGTTAAGGGCGGGGCGGATTTGTTGCTGGCCCTCAGTGCTGGTCGCTTTCGTTCGGCGGGCATTCCTTCAATTGGTTGCATGATGCCATTTTCCAACAGCAATGAGTTGGTGTTTGACTTTTCCAGCCGGGAGATACTGCCAAAACTCAAAGATCGGGCGGTGATCTGTGGGATTAATGGCACCGACCCCAATTATACCCATGAAGAATTGATTCAAAAAGTAAGCGATCTGGGCTTTAGTGGCGTTAATAATTTCCCCACCGTCGGGTTGATTGATGGACAATTCCGGGAGTGGTTAGAGGAAAAAGGGTTAGGTTATGACCAGGAAATCGAATTTATGAAAAAAGCGGTGGCCGCCAACCTCTTTACCATTGCCTTTGTTTTTAATGAAGAACAGGCCCGGGCGATGAGCGCGGCGGGGGTGGATGTGATCTGTGCCCATTTTGGCTGGACCCGGGGTGGTGAAAAATCGGGTAAGGTTTTTTCGAGTATCAACGAATGCCTGGAAATGACAGAAGCAATTTTTGCGGCCGTGGATGAGATTAATCCCGCCATCCATAAAATGATTTACGGCGGCCCCATTAATTCGCCGGAGGATGCCTATTATTTTTATAAGAATTCTCAGACCATCGGTTATATCGGCGGCTCCAGTTTTGAGCGGATTCCCACCGAGCTGGCCATCTCAGAAACTACCGATAAATTTAAAAATTACTATAAATTAAAACAGGAAAATAAGCATTTAAAGAAAGAACTGCTTAAAAAGCGGGGCTTTGACGAAATTGTCGGACAAAGTGCGATCATGCAGGACATGTATGAACTGATCAATAAGGTGGCCGATAAGGATGTTAACGTGTTAATTCAGGGGGAAAGTGGAACCGGAAAAGAATTGGTGGCCAAGGCCCTCCATTTTAACAGCAAGCGGTGTTTGGGTCCGCTGATCAAGGTGAATTGTGCGGCATTACCCCCCAATTTATTGGAAAGCGAACTGTTTGGTCATGAAAAGGGCGCTTTTACCGGGGCCGACAAACGGCGGCTGGGAAAATTTGAGTTGGCCAATCATGGCACCCTGTTTCTTGACGAGATTGGGGAAATGGATCTGGATCTTCAGGCGAAGGTGCTGCGGATTATTCAGCAACAGGAATTTGAGCGGGTCGGCGGTGAAAAAACGATTTTTGTCGATGTGCGAATTGTTTGTGCCACCAATGTTGATATCAAGCAGGCAGTGGCTGAGAATCACTTCCGGGAGGACCTTTACTATCGGCTGAACGTGGTGGAAATCAATACCCCACCGCTACGGCGCCATACTGAGGACATCCCGCTTTTGTGCAACCGCTTTCTGGAAGAGTTTAAAATAAAGTATCAGCTGGCAGAAAAACGGCTGGCCCCGGATGCCATCGCCTATCTGATGGAATGTCCCTGGCCGGGCAATGTTCGGGAACTCAAGCATGTTCTGGAGCGGGCGGTGATTCTTTGCGAGGGTAAATACATAAGGCGGGATGACATGATAGTGGAAGAACGGCACAAACTAAAGTCTGGAATCAAAACCCAGACTCTTGATCTGCACAGGACGGAGATGCTGGCAACGAGCAAAGAACATCTGGAAAGCAATTATATTCTGGAAATTCTTAAAGCCTGCCAATGGAATCGCACCGAAGCCGCCCAGCGAATCGGCATTTCCCGACGAACCCTGTATAATAAAATTCAAAAATATAATTTATCCACAGAATCGGAAGTGGTGGATTGAATAATTGGGCAATATTTACTCAAAACGAGAAAATATTGCCCATTCTGTGTTGGTCTGAGCAATCGTTTTCTCACTGATAAAGCTTGAATGGCAGCAACAACGGATTTGGGCGTTTTTAATTCTTGGCACAAAGCTTGCTACGTTAAGTAATTAGATTTAAAACGACTTAATTAATAAAGACGGGTTGTCAACATAATTAAGTGCAAAAAAATTCAAGGGGGGCATGGAATGAAAAACGTGTTAATCGTCGGAACCTTTGATACCAAGGGTCATGAATTCCAGTTTATTAAAGAATTGATTGAAAAGCGGGGCTTAAGCACCACCACAATCAACTGTGGGGTAATGGGCGAGCCCTTATTTGTGCCGGATGTCACCAGTGAAGCGGTTGCCGTAGCCGGGGGATCATCTTTAGATGAGTTGCAACAGCAACATGATCGCGGCTTGGGTATTGATGTGATGATGGCCGGGGCAGCAAAAATCACCAGAGAGCTGTATGACCAGGGCAAGGTTGACGGCGTCATCAGTCTGGGGGGCTCAGCCGGAACCACAATTGGGACCTTTGCAATGCGAAGTCTGCCGGTAGGTGTACCGAAAATTATGGTTTCGACGGTGGCTTCGGGTGATACGCGTCCTTATGTCGGCGAAAAAGATATCACGATGATGTATTCAGTGGTCGATATTTCCGGCATTAACAGCATCTCCAATCATATTTTAGCCAATGCTGCCAATGCGATTGCCGGAATGGCCAGCTTTGATATTCCGGCGCTGAAGGAAGAAAAACCATTACTGGCAGCCACCATGTTTGGGGTCACTACGCCTTGTGTTACCACGGCCAGAGAATATCTGGAAGATCAGGGTTATGAGGTGCTGGTATTCCACGCTACCGGTGCTGGCGGGATGGCCATGGAAAGCTTGATTGAAGCGGGCTTTATCAAAGGCGTATTTGATGCCACAACCACCGAGTGGTGTGATGAGGTAGCTGGCGGGGTCTTCACAGCGGGGCCAACCCGACTGGAAGCGGCAGCCAAAGCGGGAATCCCCGAGGTCGTTTCGGTGGGGGCACTCGATATGGTCAATTTTGGGGCCATTGAAACCGTTCCCGAAAAATATAAAGATCGCAACCTTTACAAACACAATGCCAGCGTCACCCTGATGCGAACCACAGTTTCTGAGTGTTCCCAGATGGGCAAAATCATTGCCGGCAAATTAAATATGGCCACCGGTCCGGTTGCTTTGTTTATTCCGCTAAAAGGCGTTTCGGCCATTGACGTGGAAGGCGCACCTTTCTACGGACCGGAAGAAGACGCCGAACTGTTTGCCCAATTACGGGCCAACATCGACGATCAAGTCGAACTGGTGGAAATGGATACCGATATCAATGACGAAGCCTTTGCCCTGGCAATGGCTGAGAAATTGATTACGATGATTGAAAAAAAGAACGCGTAAAGGAGAAAATAACATGGCAATAAAACGAGAAGAAGTGTTAAGACGGTTAAGAGAACAGGAAGCTAACGGGATTTCGGTGGTTGGCGCTGGAGCCGGAACCGGAATTTCGGCCAAATGCGCTGAAGCCGGTGGCGTGGATCTGATTATTATTTACAACTCCGGTCGATACCGGATGGCCGGCCGGGGTTCGTTAGCCGGGTTGTTATCTTATGGCGATGCCAATGCCATTGTTATGGACATGGCCCGAGAAGTGGTGACGATTGTCAAAGATACGCCGGTTCTGGCCGGGGTCTGCGGCACCGATCCGTTTAGAGATATGGAGATGTTCTTAAAACAGGTCAAAGAAGCGGGATTCTCCGGCGTGCAGAATTTCCCGACCGTCGGCTTAATCGATGGGGTATTTAGACAAAACCTGGAAGAAACCAACATGGGCTATGATCTGGAAGTGGAGATGATAAAGAAAGCCCATGAGCTGGATCTGGTTACGACCCCCTATGTCTTTAATGTCGAAGAGGCCGAAAAAATGGCCAGGGCTGGTGCCGATGTGCTGGTTGCCCATATGGGTCTGACCACTAAAGGGAGTATCGGGGCCGGGACGGCAAAAACTTTGGATGATTGTGTCAAGCTGACCCAGGAAATCTGTGATGCCGGTAAAGCCATTAATCCGGACATTATGGTCATTGTTCACGGCGGCCCGGTGGCTGAACCGGAAGATGCCAAATATGTTCTGGATCGCACCACTGGTGTCTGTGGTTTCTTCGGCGCATCCAGCATCGAACGGCTGCCAACCGAAATTGCCATCACCAAACAGGTTAAGGATTTCAAAGACATCAAACTGTAAAACTAATTATAGACAAAGGCAATTGATATAACCTTTGGTTGATACAGTATTTTTACGATAAAACAGGCGTTGAATAAAAAGTTAATTCTTTTTATTCAACGCTTTTTGTTTTACACTTTCAAACTATTTGGTATAATAATACGAAATGAGTTGATGTCGGGAGAATGGATTTTGAACAACACAAAAAGTTTGCCAAATACGAATTCGGTTTTAACCATCGATTGCGGAACCCGGGGACTTCGGGGAATTATTTTTGATGAGTCCGGCAATGCGCTGGCTAAAAGCGAAGAATTGTTCACGGGGTATTATTCGAAACATTTCCAGTGGAAAGAAGCTGCGCCGGAAATGTTCTGGAAGGCGCTGCTTAAAGTGGTTTTGGAGCTCAAAGACAAAGAACCGACGCTGTTTCTGACCATCCAGGGGATGACGGTATCCTGTCAGCGGGACGTCATCACGGTGGTCGATGAAACCGGAGAACCACTGCGCAATTTTATCAGTTGGCTGGATCGTCGGGAATTAACCGAACCGCTGCCCTATCCCTGGCCCTATGCGCTGCTTTTTAGGTGTATCGGATTTAGCAGCTATGCCAAATCCTTCAGTAAAACCGCCCATGTCAACTGGATCAAGGTTCAGGAACCGGAAATCTGGGCCAAAACGCACAAGGTCGTTTTTCTTTCGACCTATTTTTTGAGTCGCCTGACTGGGAAAATAGCCGACAGTCGTGCCAACACTGCCGGTCATTTGCCCTTTGATACGAAAAAGAAACAGTGGTGTGGCAAGTATGACGTCAAAACGCAGATTCTTCAGGTTGACCCGGAAAAATGCTATGAGCTGACAGACTCCTGCGAAATTATCGGCAAGCTGACAGCCGCGGTCGCCGCAGTCACCGGCCTGCCGGTGGGTTTGCCAATTGTC
>CAZEBY010000037.1:0-26078 GCA_964510565.1 uncultured Lachnospiraceae bacterium
GTCCCGAGGCTAAAATTATTCTGGTGCGGCCGGATACCGTGCCGGATGATATTCCGCTGATCTTTGTCTGTGACGGATTGATTACCGCCAAGGGCGGGGTCACCTCCCATGCCGCGGTGGCAGCCGCCAGCGTCGGCAAGATCTGTATCGTTAAATGCCGGGGTCTGGTTGTCAATGATTCAACCAAAGAATGCGCCATCAATGGCCATCGCTTTAAATCCGGAGACCCCATTTCCATCGACGGGGGACTGGGCAATGTTTATAAGGGGCATTATGAGATTGGTGAAATTTAGGGATGGCAGTAAATTTGAGAATTTGATCGTAACAGCGAAATTTCTATAAAACTCGACGGAGCGTTGATTGAATAAGTGCGACTATTCGATTATGATAGGGTTATGGAGGGATGACAATTGGATTGCAGTAAGGTAGGCGTATTACTAAAGGCGCTACGAAAAGAAAAGGCGATGACCCAGAAGCAGGTTGCCGAGCGGATGCATCTCAGCGACAAAACCATCTCCAAATGGGAGCGGGGTCTGGGTTGTCCGGACGTATCGCTGCTGGGAGAGCTTTCACAACTGTTTGAGGTGAATATTGAGAAAATACTGATCGGAGATTTGGAACTAAATGATATGGAAACGGGAAATTTAAAGAAATTGAAATTTTATGTTTGTGCTAACTGTGGAAATGTAATCAGCACCACCGGCGAGGCGGAACTGTCCTGCTGTGGACGCAAACTGGCGCCGCTGGTGGCTAAACCGGCCGATGAAAAACACCGGGCAACCATCCAGGATGATGATGGGGAATACTATATCACCTTTGAGCATGAAATGACAAAGGCCCATTTTATTTCCTTTGTGGCCTATGTGTCAAGTGACCGCAGCTTGTTTGTCAGGCTGTATCCGGAGCAGACCGCGGCCCTGCGACTGCCGAAAATGAGCGGTGGCAAGCTGGGCAAAAAGTTTGGCAGCAAACTGTACTATTATTGCAGCGAGCATGGCCTTTGGGTGATGTAAGCAAAGCGAGACAGCGGGTGACAAGGGGATTAAAATAAATGGAAACACCATCAAAAAAAGCATTAAAGGAAAACTATAAAAACCGCGCGGTTGTCGGGGGCATCTATGGCATAAAATGCAGTGGCAATGATCGGATCTGGATAAAAGCAACCAAAAACATGGCCGGGCAAAAAAACCGCTTTGGCTTTGCCGTCGCCACCAATTCATGCCCGGAGCCCGCGATGCTAAACGACTGGAAAACCTATGGGGCAAAAGCATTTTCGTTAGTGGTGCTTGAAGAAATGAAAAAAGGAGAAACTCAAACCGAGCGGGAGTTTAGCGATGACATTGAAACCCTGCTGGAGATGTGGATGGAGAAAACAATTTAGCATAATTAGTATTATAATTGGAGTCATTCGTTAAAGGACGATACCATTTATATCATCGGTTACAGGAGTCATTGCAGCAACATCTAAGAGCACATCCAGACGGGTGTGCTTTTTAATTTGAAAAAGTTCGTTTGTTAATTTTCAATTGCGAATAGGTAAAGAAAATGGATTCTGATAGTGCGATTCAGAATTAATTAAATTTCAGCACTTGATTTATTTGGTTATATGCAACTAAAAAATACCTTGTCTGCTTTACTATTTAAGTTGTTTTATATAATTTTACAGTTGTTTGTACATTTGTTTTGGCAAGTATAAAGAGAACGCTATAAAAATTGTTATGGCGGGCTATTTAATATAACGGTGTTAAATTAACGATGTAAATAAAAAGGAGCCTTATTTTGTTGCAAACGATAGCATAAACTTGTTTTAAACGCAAGAATAAACAAATAGCCCTTTATTAAACTAAAAAAACGATTAAATAAATAGTAAATTTATTCGTAAAAACTATTGAAAAAATAATTAGAAGGTGCTAGAATTAGTTAACAGCGTTAAGGTAACGCAGTTAACTAATTCGCGAGATCGACAATGAAAGGAGGAAAAGGATGGATCTGGGGACAAATATTATTGCTGTCTGTGGAAAAGGAGGCGTTGGAAAGACTTCGATTTCTGCGATTGTCACAAAGTTGTTAGTTGAATATAAAAAAGGGGTCAGAATACTTGCAATCGATGCAGACCCGGCAATTGGGCTTTCTACTGCGCTTGGCGTTGATGTCGGAAAAACGATCGATGACATTAGAGAAGATATTATCACAACAGCGAAAGACGGAACGAAGGAAGATAAAATTTCAATTTTAACGACGCTTGATTATGAAGTGTTTGATGCAATGGTTGAAAAAGACGGCTTTGCTTTCCTGGCGATTGGAAGGCCAGAAAGTGATGGGTGTTACTGCAAAGTTAATATTTATCTAAAAGAAGCGATCAAAGAACTGGCAATGAAATTTGACTACGTGGTAATTGATGGGGAAGCAGGAATTGAGCAGATTAATCGACGCGTAATGGAAACGGTTACACATTTATTGCTGGTGAGTGATGCAAGTTACAAGGGGATCAACGTCATAAAAACAATCAGTAAAGTTGCGGATGATTTAGTGAAATATGACAAGCTTGGTGCGATTATTAATCGCATCAAAAATAACGAAATCAAGACAATGTTGGACTTGGGAGAATTGCCACTATTAAATTTTGTGCATGAAGACGACACAGTAGGGATTTATGACGTAACGGGGAAGAGTTTGATGGAACTGCCTGAAGAAGGATCAGTGAAGGAAATCAAAGAGGCGCTGATGCAGTTTGGTATTTTATAAAGAGGAGATTTATGCTATGAATAAATTAAAACACATGAATTATTTTGAAAAACTATTGAGCCATCCTAAAAACGAACTGGTTGAGAAAGCGATTGGAAAAGGTATGATCCCGATCGGTTATACTTGCTGCATTATTCCCCAGCCATTATTGGAAATGGATAAAGCTTTCCCGATCAAGATGAGAGCTTCCCATATTGACAGTGCGGAGAACGGAACCTATTATTTGTCATCTATGACATGTACTTTCGCAAGAAATATTCTGGAAGGCATGCTGGATGGAAGCTTCGACTTCTTGATGGGCAATGTTGGGACATCAAGTTGTATCCATATTGGCAGAGCACAAGAGTATTTTGACATCCTGCATACCCATAAACATCAGGAAAAATTCTTCAATGCGATGATCGATGTGCCTAAACTCGACTTTAAACCTTGGGTTAAGATCATGGCAGAACAATTCAAGAACAAGATTGCTAAAGAATTAGAAGAACAATACGGATTGGATGTTTCGGATGAATCATTAAGAAAAGCGATTAAATTCCACAATGAGTTTAACGAAATATTAAGAGAAATATCTGATCTGAGAAAATTGGATGAGCCTAAAATCACGGGAACCGAGTTTCATACAATTTTTACGGCGACAAAGGTAGCGCCCCGGGAAATGCTGGTCAGCAAGCTTCGCGAAACGCTCGAAGAATTAAAAGCACGTGATGGAATTAAAGATTACCGGGCAAAGATTATGCTCATCGGTTCTGAGATGGATAATCCGGAATTCACAAAAATTATTGAAGAACAAGGTGCCTTGGTCGTTGCCGACAGATATTGCGGCGGCTCACTTCCTGGTTTAGAGCCGATCCCGGAAGATGGGGATCCGTATTATTGCCTGGCAGAGTATTATAACCGAATGTCAAAGTGCCCCAGAATGCTGCACAGTGAAGATGCCCGAAGAGATTATGCGTTGGCGCTGGCAAAAGAGTTCAAAGTCGATGGAATCCTGTTTGAACTAATGAAATTCTGTGAACTTTGGGGATACGAAAATCTTACCTTCGTTCCGGATATGAAAGAAGCTGGAATTCCGTTAGTCGGCATTGAACGTGATTACAATCCGACTTCAGTTGGTCAATTAAGAACGAGAGTTCAGGCGTTTATTGAAAGTATTGAAATCAAAAAGATTAACCAGTGGAAATAGAGGAGGAACGTCATGATTAAATATAAAGGCAATTTAAAAGACCAGGCGGTTGATTACGTATATTGGCTTAAAATCTGGGGATCGGTGTTACAGTTCGCAGGAAAAACGAATATCAGAATGATCCCGGGGATGCTTAAATATCCATGGATCTATGAATTTTTGAAGTCGAACTACTTTTTCAGATCCCATACCATAGACCGTAACGGTGCCGCCTTGGCAGCGGCGTTGGAGTTGTACGATGGCTGCTTTAAATATATCGGGGATCTCACGGCGGACTTGATTAACCATCCGGAAGAAACCGTCATGCATGGCTATATTATTCCAACAGAAATATTTGACGCCATGGGGTTAAAGCACTATCTGATCGATTTCGGTCCTTTTTACGGATCAGTAGCGGATCAGCATAATGCCGAACACTATCTGGACACGGTTGAAAATTATGGGTTACCGGCCGATGTATGTTCTTTACCGGCATCAGAAGGTGGCGCGGCATTGCGAAATGAAGTGCCGAATAAAGGCTTGTGCTATATCTCAAGTAATTTGCCGTGCGACGGTGGTGCTTCAGTTGCGGCGCTTAAACGAAGAATGATGAAAAATATGCCTCATTTCACACTGCAAATCCCTGATTTTTATAATGAGCCTTGGGCTGACGATGTTGCCGTTGAGAGTTTGAAAGATATGATTAAATTCCTTGAAGACGTCTCCGGAAAGACGATGGATTATGACAAGCTCAGAGAAATCTGTGAACGACACAATAGCATTACGGAAGCGGATATTCTGGCCTGGGAATATGCCCGGACCGATTCACCGGTAGTCACTGGGGCGACCATTTGGCTGCCACGAATTTTCCATTATCAGTTTGGCCCTGGCGCGAAAAGATTTTATGATTCACACTTACGATATAAGAAGATCATTGAAGAGGGCTATCAAAAAGGTGAAAAAGCCTGGAAGGACATCCGTTTCAGAGCCGTTATGTGGAATTGCCCGCCGAATGTATATACCCAGGTAATGGAATGGGTTGAGCGATGCTGGGGTGTTTCGATCTGTATGGATCTGGAAACCAATACGTCGGTTGATTTTTATGATACGAGTACGCCGGAAACGATGCTCAGAGGTATTGCGCACAGATGGTGTCGAACAACGATGTATAAGCATACCCATGGCGGAGCGGCAAACAATCTTGATGAGATGTTTAATATTGCAGATGAATATCGGGCAGATTTCATCTTGATGGCAAATCAGATCGCTTGTCGGGGAATGGCGACACTGACCGGAGCCTTTGAAGAAGAAGCCAGAAGAAAAAATGTAAAAATCTGCTGGTTTGACCATGACCTCAGTGATGCAAGAACTATTTCACGTCAGGAAATGAGAGATGCGATCAATAATTTTATGTTTAATGTCATGAATGCGACGCCGTTGGATGAAAGCCTGTTAGTCATTAACGATGAGAACGACTGGTAAAATAAGGGAGAAGTAGAAAGCTAAACTGGAGGAACAGAAATGGCAAAAATATATTGCGGATGCGATGTCGGATCCACATACGGAAAAACAGTAGTGATTGATGAAAATGGTAAGGTTCTGGCAAGCTCAATCGTAAGAAGCAAGATCGATCCGGAAGATACATCGAATTTATCAATCAATGAAGCAATCAAGGATTTGGATAGTGTTAATTCCTATAAGGATTTTCATTATCTGGTTGGCACTGGATACGGCCGAAATAAAGTGCCTTTCGCTGACGAAAATGTTTCGGAAATAAGTTGCCATGCGATGGGTGTGTTTTTGACGAATCCCAAGGTGAGAACAATTGTCGATATTGGCGGACAAGACATGAAGGGAATCAGCGTTGATCTTGATGGTACGGTCAAATCCTTTGCGATGAATGATAAATGTGCAGCTGGAACGGGGCGTTTTTTTGAAAACATGGCCAGAACTTTTGAATTAACGATCGATGATTTTTCAAAATTGTCATTAAAGTCGACTAAGGTTGTTCCGGTAACATCACAGTGCAGCGTTTTTGCGGAAAGTGAAGTTGTGAGTCTGGTGGCAGAAAAGAATGCCAAAGAGGACATTGCGGCGGGAATTCAAACAGCGGTTGCAAAAAGATGCATTACACTGCTGAGAAAAGTTGGGTGCGAAGAAGGTGTCACCATGACTGGCGGATGTGCCAAAAATTTAGGTCTCAAAAAGGCTTTGGAAGATATTATGAAAACAAAATTGGTCAACCTGAGCCTTGATCCGCAGCTTATGGGCGCTTTGGGGGCAGCTGAGTTTGCCAGAAAAAAAGGAAGCAGAAGGTAGGTAAAAAAGTATGGGTGTTAAACTTGTAAAAAACTTAACAAAGGCATTCGTTGTGGCTAATATTGCAATATTTTCAATTTATTGGTTTGAACTGGACACGAAATTTGTAAGAAGTTTTGAGCCGACGTTCAGAAAAGGTTCAGATCTGTATAAGAGGCATTTTGATTGAAACTTTATGATCAATACATAAACGAATGCCAGGAGGCGCTAATGGGCAGAATCGCTCAGACGGACCTTCATTCCCACACGATCATTGAAAATTGTAATTGGAATAAATTGCAACAAGGATGTATTGTGCTTGAAAATGAAACAGCAGTTGAACTGGGACATCCGTCAAAGGAGTCCCTGTCCCTGCTGATGCTTACCAGTGATTGTGGAAAAATCAGCAATGACAAGATTACGGTGGTTGGCAAAGAACTAAATGAAATAAAAAAGGGACCGGTCTCTTTTGCTAAAATCATATTGATCGAAATGGACGATATCACCGATGAACAGGAAGCTTTCGATAAATTTCGAGAAATTGAGCAAATCAGACATACTATCAATCTTGAAGGTTATATGCTTCGGGCAGCTTTTCAGAAATCACGGGAATGGAGCCGAGTCAGCAACAAGGCGAAGAAAGATGGTTTCTCCTTCCAACTATATGGAAGTGAGTTGATTAAAGCTTACAAAGCTTTAGGGTATGTAAAAAAGGCAGAGATTATTTTCATTACGGAAAATGACCGCTTGATTCGGTCGTTAATGCCAATGGGAGAAAAGACCGTTCGAATTACAAAAGCATTAAACAAAATCTTTGAGAATATGGAATACGACTGTGATGCGTGTTCGTTTCAGGATGTCTGCGAGGAAATTGATGGCTTGAAAGAAATGCATAAAAAAGGCATGTATAATTAAGAACGATTAATTTTAAGTTTGTGAAGCCGATGGCTTTGACGTGCAATGCATGTTGGTGTGTTAAAAAAAGTCTGAACCAGATAACATTGTTGGGTCGGAGCCAAGGAATCATAACCGAAAAAATTCTTAGAAGAAAAAATGAGTATGCTTTTTTCTTCTGAGAATTTTAAAAGATGTCGTTTTCGATATCCTTTTTTATGGATTCAAAAATATAATCGATAACCTTCATCGGATATTCAAACAGTTGGTGCAAGATCGTGTTGTTGTAGAAATTAAGAGCGCCATGGATCTGGGAAAATAATTTCATCGTAATGACTCTACAGATATCGTAATTTTCACGAGTCTCTGGTGGCAAACATTTAGCGACGCAATCGGTAAAATAATCATAGAACATATAAGCAATGACTTTCTCTTTGTGCACGATTGGCTCTTGAGGCATTCCGACATAGTCAGAGCATTTCGGTGCATGAATGCTAAGCATCAGTTCGTAGTAATTGGGGTTGGTGATGCCGAAGTTGATGATTGCTTTAACAACTTGAATTAGCTTGTCTTTGGGATTGTCGGTAAATTTACTGGCGATGTAGATATCATTGTAGAGCAATTCAAATCCTTCGATGAGGATGTAAAGATAAACTTCGTCCTTGTTTTCGTAGTAATTATAAATATTTGTAGCTGACATTCCGAGCTTATTTGCTATTTTTCTCATCGATAGAGCAGAGTAGCCTTCAGCGATTAAAATATCTAGTGCAGCTGACAAAATATTATGTCGGATGGTAGTGACTTCTTCTAAATCCTTCTGTTTTGGTGGCATAATTTATATTCCTTCCCTGAAATTGTTTCATTTATGTGTCAATTATATACTTTGCATCGCTCGATGTCAAATGGGATTAGGTAAATTCTCAAGAAATTTATGATTGGATAGAAATGTTGAGATATGCAAGAAAAGGAGGTGAGATGATGGATAAAGTTGCAATAATGCACAGGTTAGCTCAGATTGAAGTAAAAAGGGAGCTGGCTGATTCGTTAATCATGATGATAAAAAACATGCCGGAAGCAACGCTTTGTAAAATGTTGACGAATGAGCAGCAGCGGTACATGATTGTAGGTAAAATATTAAAAATAGTACTAGGGTTGGGAATGACAATAGTACTAAAAAAATGTAGCAAAAGAATTGCTTAAGATACTTCTGGGGTTATGGTTTGGGAGCGTAATAATGAAATTTTGATTTTGGTTACTTGTTTTTAAATGGTTTATTATCCAAACATAGTATTGGAACCCTTTCGATATAAGTAATGGCAATAATTAGGTGGGTGAAAAATAATATGGAAGAAAAAAAGATAGAAGAAAATAAGATAAAAAATGTGTGGCCCCGGGATCGCTATCCGGGACCAGGAGGTGGTCGTTATACTGGTCCGGGAGGTGGCATGTATGTTGGTCCTGGAGGTGGTGCAAGTGATAGTGTCGGCGGTGGGATGTACAAGGGTCCTGGCGGCGGCATGTACACGGGGCCAGGCGGTGGATTGTCGACAGGGCCCGGTGGTGGCTTATCGATGGAACCGGAAGGCGGCTTATATGATGGACCGGGAGGTGGATTGTCCTCCGAACCGGGAGGCGGCTTATACAATGGACCGGGAGGGGGCGCATATGCAGGGCCTTGTGAGAATCATTATAAGAGTAATTTGCCACCACGTAAGGTTTTGTACAAATATTTAAAGGAAAATGACATGTATGAATTGTTGGAACTGCTTGTTTCAAAAGGTTTTTTTTAAATTGTGAAGCGTTTATTTAAGTCACTGCAAAAAGCATTGGTGTTTTTTAGCATTCGTCTTTCCGATCGATAATAGAAGCGGTTATTCAATGGTGATTGTGTATGTTCTATTCGCCATACAAAAAACAGAGCGCACTCCATTAATGGTCAAAAACCAGTTTTGAGCATCGTTGCTTGAGTGATGAAGTGCAACCTTCGAAAGTTGATGCATGTACCAGAATCGATTGACGAAAAAACAATAAGTTCAGGTTCAAACAAGTCGGTATTTCGCCAAATTACAGAGAGAATCTTTCGAATGACGGCGACTGGCTTATGGTGATATTGCCATAAGCCAGTTTGACTAGGAAATGATTTGCAGGACATGGGCAAGCAGCTTTTGCTCTTGGACAAAGTCCGATCAAGGATTGATAAATAATTTTATAGAGCGCAATCTAAGTCGTAAAATTAACGACCTTTTTGTTGCGGAATTTCGCTTAAAACCCTTTATTTAAAAGGGTTTTTTTATTTCTTTAAAATACTTGAACATCCGCTTGACTTTAATAAAATTGTGCTTTATACTTATAAAAACAGAGCGCACTCCATAAAATGTTCTCTAAGTGATTTGAAAATAAAAAAAGATAAGGAGGATTAAATTAGTGTATAACAGAAAGTATTTTGTTGACTTAGTAAAAAAAGAGTCGACAGGCAGGAAAAAAATGGTTGTTGCCGCACCCCATGACCGCGAAACAATTGTTTCGATTACAAAAGCCTATGATGAAGGCTTGGTGAGTTTAATTCTAGTGGGAGAAAGAATTAAAATTACTGAAGCTGCAAATCAGGCAGGAAAAGATATTTCCGGGTTCAGAATTGTAGAAGCTATAACGGCAGAAGAAATTGCCAATGCTTCAGCCCGGATAATATGTGAGGAACAGGGCGATCTTTTAATGAAGGGGTTAATCGACACATCTGTATTGTTAAAAGCAATTTTGAAAAAAGAGTACAATTTGAGAACGGGGCGTTTGTTTAGTCATGTTGGGGTTTTATTCAAAGGGGACCAGATGTATATCATTACGGATGCGGCAATGAACATCGCACCTGGTCTTGAGGAGAAGAAGCAAATCATTGAGAATGCGATCCCTCTAGCTAATGCGCTAGGTATTGAGAAGCCTAAAATAGCGATGCTTTGTGCTAAGGAAAAACCATACGAAAAGATGCCGGCAACACTTGATGCGCAAGCATTAAAAGAAATGAATGAGCGAGATGAAATAAAGAATTGTATCATTAGTGGTCCGATGCAGCTGGATGTCGCAGTCAATAAGCATGCCGCGGAAATTAAAGGGGTTGCTGATCCGGTTGCCGGAGAAGCTCAGATTTTAGTGGCGCCAACGATCGAAGTAGCAAATGTATTTGCAAAAGGCTTGGAATATCTGGGCGGATATACGGCAGCTGGTTTTATTGCAGGTGCAAAAATCCCAGTGGTACTGGTATCCCGTGCCGATGGAGAGAATGTGAAAATGATTTCTATCGCATTGGCCTGTGCCATGTCGAATAAAAACTGAATGAGCGAAAGGAGACAAACGGTTGTTAATATTAGTAATTAATCCAGGTTCGACATCTACCAAGATCGGTGTGTTTGAAGATGAAAATCAATTATTTGAAACAGTAATCAGACATTCAGCTGATGAATTGGTCGTTTTTAAGCAGGTAACGGATCAATATGAATTCAGAAAAGAAAAGATTATTAATGCGTTGCAGGAAAAAGGAATCGCTTTAGAAGACATTGATGTCATTGCATGTAGAGGTGGAGCTACAAAAAGGTTTGTACAAGGTGGAACTTATTTGGTTACGGATCAGATGTGTGAAGAGCATCGAACAAATCATATCCAACATCCAGCATCACTGGCGGCAATTATTGGAAAAGAACTGGCCGACAGACAGGGAATTGAAGCCTATGTGACCGATTCGCCGCTGGTTTGTGAAGTATCTGAGTTGGCTGCAGTATCCGGTTTTAAGGGAATCAAGCGACAACCGATTTTTCACGCATTAAATTCAAAAGCGATGGCACGCTTATACGCAAAAGAGAATGGAAAAACATATCAGGATGTTAATGTCATCGTTTGCCACATGGGTGGAGGAATCACTGTCAGTTGTCATGAAAACGGTGTAGTTGTAGATTCCACGGATGCTTTGAGCGGCGAAGGGCCGATGACACCTGAAAGAACAGGAACCTTACCCCTGACGGATATTGTCAAAATGTGTTTTGGTGGAGAATACACTCCAGCACAAATAAAAAAAATCATTCAGGGTGAGGGTGGGATATACAGCTATTTAAAAACAGTTGATGTAAAAGAGGTTGAATCCATGATCAATAGCGGAAATAAAGAAGCCAAGCTTCTGCTCGATGCGATGATTTATCAAACTTCAAAATTTATCGCCTCAATGGCCGCAGTCACTTCAGGTAGGGTTGATGCGGTGATTTTAACTGGTGGTATTGCCTATTCGAAATATGTTGCGGATGAAATTAGTGCAAGATGTCGTTTTATTGGGGAAGTAAAAGTGTATCCTGGGGAAAAAGAGCTGGAAGCACTTGCGTTGGGCGTTCTTCGGGTAAAGAACGGTGAAGAAGAAGTTAAAACATATGCTTAAAAATAGGTAATTGCGAAATGAATTATAAAGACTGACGTAAATAAGCCATTCTAAACTCACTTTGGATAAATATAAGCTGATTTGGTGAGGAGTTGCATAAATATAACAAACAAGAAATGGCTTATCCAAGGGATTTATTGAGTTTTGCAAACGCCTAATGCTTAAAAATAAAAGGAGGAAATAAAATGGAAAAATTACTAGGAGTATTTGAAACGGTGGACGAAGCAATTGATGCGGCAGTTGCGGCACAAAAGGAGTTTGTTACAAAATATACACTGCAAAACAGGGAAAACATGATTTGCAATATCAGAAAATATTTTGTAGAAAATGCAACTAATATTGCTGAAATGATGGTCACGGAGACTAAACTGGGCAGAATGGATGATAAGATTGCTAAATTGAATCTGACAGCGATGGGAACTGCAGGTACAGAAGTTTTGAAGACCAATGTTTATTCCTCACATCAAGGATTAACCGTTGAAGAGGGTGCACCATATGGATTAATTGGAGCTGTTACACCGGTAACAAATCCAGTGGAAACAATTATTGGGAATGGTATTTCCATGATCGCCGGAGGTAACGCCGTAATTTTCAACGTACATCCTTCAGCGAAGACGGTCAGCTCATATGCTGTAAATTTGATCAATGAAGCAATATCGGATGCCGGTGGACCAAAGAACTTAGTTGTAATGGTCAAAGAGCCGACTTTTCAGACAATGCTCGAAATTGGGAATTCAAGCAAAATAAAACTGCTGGTTGGAACTGGTGGGCCAGGGATGGTTAAGGCGTTGCTGGGTACCGGAAAAAAAGTTATCGCTGCAGGTGCAGGAAATCCACCATCAATTGTTGACGAAACAGCAAATATCGAATTGGCTGGTGCCTCTTTGGTTGCTTCGGCTTCTTTTGATAACAATATTCTGTGTATTGGTGAAAAAGAAATTTTTGCCGTAGAATCAATTGCGGATCGATTAATTAAAGCGATGATACAAAGTGGTGCTTATCATTTGAATGAGGTCGAAGTTGACAAGGTCACGGAACTGGTGCTCGAGAAGGGTGAAGACGGTACGTTCCATACCCGAAAAGAATGGATTGGTCAAAATGCCGGTAAAATACTAAATGCGATTGGAGTTTCTGAAAAAGATGATGTTCGCTTGCTGATCTTTGAAGCAGAGTTTAATAATCCATTTGTCCAGTTGGAACAGATGATGCCGGTCATGCCGATTGTTCGCTGTGAATCTTTTGATCAGGCGTGTGATTATGCTATCTCGGCAGAACATGACAATAAGCATTCGGCTTCAATCTGGTCAAATAACACAGAACATGTCACTCAATTCGGAAAAGTGATCAACACTACCATTTTTGTGCAGAACGGGTCGACAATGTCTGGAATCGGATACGGCGGATCGGGAACAACCACAGCCACGATTGCGACACCAACTGGAGAAGGCATAACAAATGCGATGTCTTTTACCAGAAGACGACGTTTCGCAATAGCAAATGGTGGTGGATATATCTTATAAAGATTAAGGTTAGGGACTTAGAAATGGAGAGTCCGGCATTTTAATTTGAGAAAAAGTAAGATAAAAAAAGATAGATGTGCCTTTGAAAAGAGTGTACATCTATTTTTTAATTGGATAAACAGGCAGATTAACAAATGTCGAAAGAAGTAATCAGGGCTTAAATAATCGGATCAATGACAGGAACTTATTGCGGAGTTCATTATGAAGATCGAAGTTGCCTTCTGTATAGCACCAATGGGTGGATACGGTATAAAGTAGACTAAAGGATAATTCGCTCATGTATTCGGGAGAAAATTCAGTTGTGAACTCATGGTTTTTCTGACCGTTTTCAAAACAGTCCAAAAAAATCTTTTTGATTGCAAAGTCATCCAGATTATAGAACTGATTTTTAGAAAGTAATAGGATTGAATAAAAAGTAGAAACGAACTCATGACCTTTGAGTAAAATATAACTAACTTGAAAATTGACTGCTTTTAAAAGAGCGTCAGCGTAAGTTGTTTTATTCATCGATTCATAATAATTAATCAAATCAATACTTTCCTGTTTAATGTAGCTGATAATAATATCCTGCTTAGAGTTAAAATAATGATAAAAGGTTCCATTGCCGATTTCAGCGGCTTTGCAAATGTCGACTAAGGTTGTCTGTTCAAACCCTTTTGTTTTAATTAGAGTGAGTGCTGCATCGAAGATCTTTTTTTTGGAAAGTTGTCCTTTCTTGGTCTTCGTGATCGTGTCATCTGGCATAATGTCCTCCTTGAATATGGTGTGTATAATATTATATAATAATTAAGATTGGAACGCAATCGGTTTTATGAATAATATGATAACTTGTCATCAATAATGCCACTAAAGACAACCTAACAATCATGACCACCATTCCGATCAGCAGCAACATAGCAAGACCACTTTGAAGCAGCCCGGGTTCATTTTGAATAACTTTAGAATTTTTTAATTTAGAAAGACAACATCAAAGCCGCAGTCAACCATCAAAAGGTTGATGGCGGCTTTTTAAAATCTGCGCATAACTTGAAGATCCATATAATAATCATATTTGGTGGCGGCCGACACATTGACCATCTTGGAAATCAGATAAACCGTGTCATCCAGTTTGATATGATGGGTATGGCCATAGCGAATCAGGTTTCTCAAGGAGGCCAGGCAGTTTTCTTCTGAATACAGAAAGCGCTGGGTAAGATAGCGCCCCTCCGGGATAAGTTTTGACTTTAATCCCGGTATTTTTTTGTCTGAAAAAATCCCAAAGCCTTTAACATTCAGAGCCTGTTTGCTTTTATAATCAGCGATGGAATAAATCGTGCACATGATATTGCTTTCCCGGTTGTCAATATGGCCGGTATCGACGGCAATACGGCTGACGTGCTTGTCAAGGTCATAAATGGAAATGTCCAGCTCGTTATAATAGAGGTTTCGGGTCAGCAGATAGGCTTCATGAATCTTCATTTCTTCATCCGTATTGTCCCGGTATTTTATATCGGTAATCAGTCCTTCGGTAACCCTTTTGGAATATTCCAGTTCAGTGATTTTCTGATCCAGGGAATTTTTATGGGCTTCCAACAATTCCAGAAGTTTTTGGTGATCTTTTTTTTCACCCATCAGTTCCCGGATATCATCCAGGGGGACAAATAGCACCTTGTTCAGATAGCGGATGACATCGATGGTGAAAAACTGATCATAAGCGTAATATCGGTACTTGGTGTCTCCATCAACATGCTCGGGTTTTAACAGGTTCAGCTGGTCGTAATTACGTAAAGCTTTGGTGGGAATATTGAGAATCCGGGAAACTTCGCCGATGGAATATAATTTTTTCATTTTTTTCACGCTTTCCTCTTGACTTTGCCCCTAGGGTAAACCTTATAGTCACATTATAAGTTGATTGTTATTTAACAGTCAAGGGATTGTCTCGAAATTGCGGAGCCCGTTATAAAGTCTTTTGAATGGGCTCAATTTCCACAGCGGTACTTTTTTAATCGCTTACAGATCAGTCTGCAGGACAATCATCGTCGGAACGAGACAGTCTTTTGAAAGGCTGTTGATTGTCATTTAGAATTAAGAAATAAGAATTGGAGCGTATTAATTGAAAACGATATCGATAACCATTGACGGGCATGTGCTGACGGTTGATTCAGGGGACAGCATTTTAAATGCAGCGCTTAAGGCAGATCTGTACATCCCCCATTTATGCCATCATCCGGATCTGCCGGAAATCAATGCCTGTGGGCTGTGTGTAGTGGAAATTGAAGGCGTGGAGCAGATTCAATCGGCCTGTGTCACCCCAGTAGAAGCCAATATGATTATTCACACCAAAACCGAAAAGCTGAATAAAATGCGGCGTTTATCGATGGAGCTGATGCTGGCTAACCACGTTGATGACTGCACCACCTGTCCTAAGTATTTAAAATGTGAGCTTCAGTCCCTGATTCAGTATCTGGGCGTCAGCACTGCCCGGCTGAAGCGAACCCTCGATACAGTCCCGGTGAATACGGCCAACCCTTTGTTTGTTCGGGATCTGAACCGCTGTGTGTCCTGTGGTCGTTGTGTTCGGGCTTGTCGGGACCTGCGGGGTGTGGATGTCCTGGACTTTGAGCGAAGCGAAGACGATCGGATTATGGTCGATGTGCGCAAACATCACCAGATGACAGAAGAAAACTGTCGTTTTTGCGGGGCCTGTGTGGAAGTATGCCCGACTGGTGCCCTGCAGGATAAGGACGGCGTTTTTAAATCTGACCTGAACCGGGAAATCGGGCTGCTACCCTGTCGGTCGGCTTGTCCGGGGCAGATTGATGTGCCGAAGTACATCCGTCTGATTAAAGAAGGAGATTATCAGGAAGCCATTGCCGTCATCCGGGAGCGGGCACCGTTTCCGCATTCATTGGGATATGTATGCATGGCCTTTTGTGAAGATGAGTGCCGGCGTAAAGAGATTAATGAGGCACTTTCGGTTCGGGAATTGAAGAAATTTGCTGCCACCCGGGATCAGGGGCGATGGAAAGAGAGGACCGTGATGAAACCGGCTACGGGAAAAAAGGTTGCGATCATCGGCAGTGGACCGGCAGGGCTGACAGCTGCTTACTACCTGAAGAAATCGGGCCATGCGGTAACCGTCTTTGAAAAATTGCCGGTTGTCGGTGGGATGCTGACAACCGGGATTCCGGCCTACCGGCTACCCCGGGAAGTGGTTCAGGCCGAAATTGAGGTAATCACTGATATCGGGGTGGAAATTCTGACGGATACGGAAATTAGCGATCTGGAAGCACTAAGAGAATTAGGCTATGATCAAATTCTGATTGCCATTGGAGCCGGAAAGGGTAGTCGTTTACCGATAACAGGTGCCGACTGCGAAAATGTGCAAGATAACATCGCTTTCTTGCGAAATGTTGCGCTGGATCATCCGCCTAAGTTGGCAGGAAAGGTGGTCGTGCTGGGTGGCGGCAACGTGGCTTTTGATTGCGCCCGTACCGCCAGACGGCTGGGTGCAACGGAGGTGACCATTATCTGTCTGGAAAGTCGGCACGGGATGACTGCCAGTTTAGATGAGGTTGAAGAAGGGTTAGCAGAAGGCATTGTTATCATTAATGATACCTCTTTTTATGCCATCGACCATGTTGGCAACCATGCTACCGGGGTAAACTGTCGAAAAATTGAGTCCTTTTGTTTTGATGAAAACCGGAAAATGCAATTAATCCCGGTTCCGGATTCGGAACACGTAATTTCCGCCGATACCATTATCTTTGCCACCGGACAGCGTCCGGAAATACCGGCTGGTTGGGACTTGCCGCTTACAGGCGGAAACCTGATTGCGGCGGTTGATGAAGTCAAGGTTAAGGATGGTAGTGTTTACCTGGCCGGTGATGTGTCTTATGGTACGCACTCGGTTATCCGGGCGATTGTTTCGGGTCGAAAAGCGGCCGTTGCCATCGACCTGGCGCTGGGTGGTGATGGAAAAATAGAAGAGGTGCTGTCCGAAGAAAAAGCGCCGGGAACCTGGCTGGGTCGTGATGCCGCCTTTCTGGAAAAGCAGCGGGAAAAACCCGAGCAGCTTGATCCCGAAACGCGGATCACCGGTTTTTCGGCAGTGACCCATTGCCTTAGTGCCGACAGTGCCTGCAGGGAGTCTGAGCGCTGTTTCCAGTGTGATATGCGGGTGGAGATCACCAAACCCAAATTCTGGGCTAGTTATGAAATTAAATAAGAAGGGGATAATAGGCATGGAATACAAAACAAGAAAACACTGGAAAAAGGCATCCCCGGATGAAATCAATATCGATGTGGAATCACTGGAAAAATCTGTCAATAATACGGCCTGCCCGGTGGATCAGATGAAACAGTTCACTGATATAGCGCGACGAAACAGTTGTGGAGAATGTGTAATATGCCGAGAAGGGCTGCTGCAGTTGGCGGTAGTCGCCGAAGGGATTACCCTGGGTCTGGGCCGGGAACAGGATGTGGAAATTTTTCAGGATATATCGAATGCGCTGGTCAGCAGTGCCAGTTGTGGCTATGGTAAAGCAGTCGGGGTGGTCATTGCTCGAAATATTGGTGAGAACGAAGCGGATTTTACCAAACACATTAAGCGTAAACGCTGTGATGCGCTGGTTTGTAACAAACTGATTAGTTTTTATATAGCGCCGGAAACCTGTAGCGGTTGCGGTAAATGTTGGGAGGTCTGTCCGGCACAGGCAATTACCGGAGGGGTGGGACTGATCCATCTGATTGATACCTCGCTTTGCAATCGCTGCGGTGCCTGCGAAGCCGTCTGTGGTGATAAAGCGATTGTACGGGCTGGCGCAGTTTTACCCAAATTACCGGAAACGCCGATCCCTGTGGGCAGCTTCCAGACTGAAGCTGCCGGCGGCGGTCTGATGAGCCGGAAACGACGGCGAAAAAGCGAATAATATTTTTGATAAGTGGTTGTGAAACTTGCGTGACTTAAACAAGTTTTACCTTGATGTCAGTTTAATAAAGAAAAATTAGAATAAAAGGAGAAAAACAAATGAGAGAATTTGAAACAGATGTAATTGTCGTTGGCGGCGGTGCGGCCGGTTTGGCTGCTGCGATCACAGCGGCTGAAAACGGTGCCGAGGTAATGATTCTGGAAAAAGCAAACACCACCGGGGGTTGTGCCAATATGGCCATGGGTTTGCTGGGCGTGGAAACCAAACTTCAGAAAGAACGCTTAATCGGGATTACCCGGGAGCAGGCCTATGAAAAATTTATGGACTATACCCACTGGCGCTCGGATGCCAAGCTGGTGAAAAAATACATCGATCAGTCCGCTTCTACCATTGAATGGCTGCAGGATATGGGGGTGGAGTTTGCCCTGCCATCCAAATATTTTCCCGGATCGGAAGCCACCTGGCATATTGTGCAGCCGAAATCCGGAAAACCCGGTCTTCGGGCAGCGGCAACGATGATTAAAGCGATGACCGAACGGGCTGAAGAACTGGGGGTCAAGATTATCCTGGAAACTCCGGTTAAAGAACTGATTAAAGAAGAGGGTGAAATTATCGGTGTCACCGCCAGAGACAAAGAAGGGGAACTGGAAGTCTTTGGTGGGGCAGTCATTATCACCACTGGCGGATTTGGGGATAGTCCGGAGTTTATTGAAAAATACACACCCTATGAATGGGGCAAAGATCTTTACTCGTATCGAATTCCCGGCCTCACTGGTGATGGTATTCAGATGGCCTGGGATGCTGGCGCCGGTAAAGATTATATGGATATGGAGCTGGTTTTCTTCGCACCCAATACTGGCGGTTATGCCCCGATTGAGCTGCCCTTCCGTCAGCCCAACGTGTTTGTAAATCTTGATGGCAAGCGTTTTTATAACGAAGCAGTGGTCGAAAACCCGGTATTTTCGGTTAATGCTATTGCCCGGCAGAAAAACCGGGTAGCTTTCTCAATTGTTGATGATAAAATCATGAAGAAATACGAAGAAAACGGCTTTGATCTGATTAATGTGGTGACCTCTTCCATGGATATGAACGACTTCAAACAGGAAATGGAAGAACACCTGAAAAATGGCAGTGACGTGTTCTTTATGGCTGATTCGCTGGAAGAATTAGCAGAAAAAACCGGCATTGATAAGGATGGTCTGGTAGCTGGCATTGCTGACTATAACGCCATGTGTCAGTCTGGTGATCGTGATTTTAACAAAGAACTTAAATACATGACCCCGCTTGATGGCAGTAAATTCTACGCCCTTAAATTTGCCCCCAGCGCCTACGGAAGTCTTGGTGGTATCCGCATTAATGACATGACCGAAGTCGTGGACGACAACATCAATGCGATTCCCGGCCTTTATGCCGCCGGAACCGATGCCAACGCTGTCTGTAACCCGGATTATGTCTTTGTTCTCCCGGGAAACACCCTTGGCTTTGCCGTAAACTCCGGTCGTATGGCAGGAAAAAACGCCGTGTCCTATATAAAAGAAGCGTTAGCTGAATAAAACAGAAAAAGAAGACCCCTCTGTTAAAACCCGAATTTGTGGTTGGCAGAGGGGTCTTTTGTAGTCAGGGAAATATTCCAGTGCCACGTATTAGTTTTCGGCACAATAAAAATAGTGGTTTTTCCGAATAAATGTGAGTTTTTGGGGATTAATTAACGGCCGCAACATCCAGCTGCTGCCATTTATTCCCCAGAATTGGCGGGGTATAGTGGAGCATCTGATTGATCAGCTCATCGGGATCAGACGAAACCAGTACCAGTTTGGTATTGGACGGGTTCATAAAGCCTTCGTTGACGATGGTTTTCATCATACTGATGAAGGGGTCGAAAAAGTTGGAAACATTGAGAACACCAATCGGTTTTTTATGAATTCCCAGTTGCGCCCAACTATAGGTTTCGAATAATTCTTCAAAGGTGCCGATACCGCCGGGAATAGCGATAAAACCATCGGACAAGTCAGCCATGGTTTGTTTGCGTTCATGCATGTTTTTGACTTCGATAAATTGAGTCAGTCGCTCGTTAATCACTTCATTGGGAAAAAGTCCCCCCGGCATAACGCCGGTAACCCGGCCATTGTTGTCCAGCATATGGTTGGCGATTTCGCCCATTAAGCCGGTTTTTGATCCGCCGTAGACCAATTCAATATTATTCTTGACAAGCACCAGGCCCAGGGCTTTTGTCATTTCTTTGTATTCGGGACGAACCCCCAGATTGGAGCCGGAATAGACACAAATTCTTTTCATGATGATGACCTCCTGAAATATAAATATCGCCATGATTCGTAACACGGAATCATTAACTAAAAATCGAAGTGAGATTCTAAAGTATAACAAATAAAACACTAAAATGACAAGTGATGTTAGGCAGATTCTTAAATAGTTTACAGCTAGAGCTAACCTACAAACTTTTGGCATCCCATTGACAGGCAATCACTGGAGGCATACAATAATTATGCAAATACAAATCATTTGCATGATTATCAAACGAAGGTGGTAGAAGGATGAAAAAGAAGAGAGCTTTTTTAGTTTTATGGGGAATAATTCTGGCCGTTGCTTTGTTATTATCAAGCAGTGGTTGTAAGCGCGAAGAACAAACCGGGGTGACCAGTGAGCGTGAAAAACCGGTTATCGCCGTGACGATTGTGCCGCAACAGACCTTTGTTGAGGCGGTTTGTGGAGATCTGGCGGAAGTCATCACCCTGGTGCCGCCGGGAAACAGTCCGGAAAATTATGAGCCAACACCTCAGCAAATGGAAAAATTTAATCAGGCCGAAGTTTATTTTACCATTGGGGTGGCAACCGAGGAAGCCAGTATCTTGCCGAACTCCGGCGATGTCAAGGTCGTTTCATTGGCGGAAGCGGTAAAAGCGGTTTATCCGGAAAGACAATTTCCATCTGGCGAAAGAGATCCGCATATCTGGCTCTCACCAAAGCGGGTGGAGGTAATGGTTGAAACCATTGCGGCTGAAATGTCAGCGCTGGATCCCGAAAATAAAACGGTTTATGAAAATAATGCAAAAAACTATATTGCCGAGCTAAAGGAACTGGATCAGGCGATCAAAACGGATCTGGCACCGGTTGAGAATAAAAAGTTTATTGTTTATCATCCGGCCTTTGGCTATCTGGCGGATGATTATGGGCTGACGATGGTTGCTCTGGAAGAAGAGGGCAAAGAGGCAACCGCTAAGCAGCTGCAAACAATCATTGATCTGGCCAAGGCGGAGCAGATCAAGGTGATTTTTTATCAGGAAGAAATTGACAGCCGACAGTCGCAGGCCTTTGCTGATGAATTGGGCGGAAAAACCATTCAACTGGCACCGCTGGCCGCCAATTACAGTGAAAACCTAAAGAACATGGCTAAAACCATGGCCGAGGTGATGAAGTGAGAAAAAAAGTCGTTCACGTTGATAATCTCAGCGTCTGTTATGGACAAACCCCGGCAATTGAAGGGGTTTGTCTGGATGTTTACGAAGGTGAGTATCTGGGGATTATCGGGCCAAATGGCGGTGGCAAAACAACCCTGCTCAAAACAATTCTGGGAATTATCGCACCAACTGCCGGCACCGTCGAAATTGATGGCGAATCACTTGTCAGGAAGCGAACCTTGATGGGATATGTCCCCCAATTTGCCGCGATGAATAAGACCTTTCCGATTACCGTCTTTGAAGTGGTTTTAACCGGTCGGATCAAAGCCGGCTGCCGGCCCTGTTTTCAGTATACAACGACAGATCAGGAAATTGTCCGGGATGTGTTGGCAAAGGTTGGCATCAGCGAACTGGCCGACCGGCAGATCTCGGGACTTTCAGGGGGCGAATTTCAAAAGATGCTGATTGCCCGGGCGTTAGCGGTTAAACCGGGACTGCTGCTACTCGATGAACCGACGGCCAGTGTTGATGCGGCTTCACGGGAACAAATTTATCAGCTGTTAGAGAAACTCAACCAGGAAATGACGATCATTCTGGTGACCCACGATCTGCTGGCGGTATCGTCTTACGTCGGACAACTGGCCTGTCTGAATACGCGACTGGTTTATCATGGCGAGCCGGAATTGACCGAGGAAGTCGTCAATCATCTTTACGGATGTCCGGTCGATCTGATTGCCCATGGTGTTCCCCATCGGGTGCTAAAAGATCATCAGGAGGGCTGTTAAGATGCTGGAGGCATTGTTTAAATATCAATTTTTACAGCACGCTGTGTTGGCCGGGATCCTGGCCAGCATTGTTTGTGGTCTGATCGGGGTGATCATTGTTGAACGAAAGCTGGTAATGATGAGTGGTGGGATTGCCCATACCGCCTATGGTGGGGTCGGTCTCGGTTATCTGCTGGGCTTTGAGCCAATCATCGGAGCCTTTCTTTTTTCAGTTGGTGCTGCCCTGGGCATCGGTTATATCAATAAGAAGGGCGGTACCGAGGCGGATGTGGTAATCGGCTTGTTCTGGTCAGTCGGAATGGCACTGGGGATTTTTTTTATTGCCCTGATGCCGGGATATCCACCCGATCTGAGTTCCTATCTATTTGGCAGTATTTTATCGGTGACGCAGTTTGATCTTTATTTGATGATCGGCTTAACCCTAATGGTCGTTTTTGTGGTGGTGGTGTTTTTTAATCATTGGAAGGCCTATTTGTTCGATGCCGAATTTGCAGCCATTTTAGGCGTCAATATCACCATGCTGGAATATGGTCTGCTCATTCTAGTTGCCATGACGGTGGTGGTTTTGATTCGCGTCGTCGGGATTATTCTGGTCATTGCCTTGCTGACAGCGCCGGCCGCCTCAGCGGGGATGCTGAGTGCGAATTTTAGAAACCGGATGATTATTGCCACCTTATTGGGGATTGTCTTTTGCCTGGCAGGGATGTGGGCTTCCTATCAGCTGAATATCGCGTCCGGAGCGACCATTGTGATTCTTTCAGTGGGCTGCTATTTTTGTTTATATGCAGGCCAACGAATTAAAAAGAGAAAAAATTCCGGCTATCGGAAAAACCGAATCGGGAGCAAAGAGGAAAGCCAATGAAAAAGCTGGATATTCAGGAAGAACTGAAGAAAAACGGGATGAAGTCGACCAGACATCGGGTGGCGATCCTGGCGATTCTGATCAATAAGGATCAGCCGGTTTCCGCGGAAAAAATATTCTTTGAAATGCAGCAAATGGCTATCGCCATCAATTTATCAACGGTTTACCGGAATCTAGACGCTTTGGCAGAAAAGGGTCTGGTGACAAAATTAAGTTTAGCGGGAGATAACCGGGCGGTGTATGAGTACAAGCAAACCGGACACCGTCACTATCTGATTTGCTTGGGCTGCAGAGAAATATTGGCCCTAGAGCATTGTCCGATTAAAGGCTATGCCGATCAAATCGAAAACGAAACCGATTATGAAATTGTCGGACACCAGCTTGATCTTTATGGTTATTGTAAAAAATGCCGCAAAAAATAGTGCCGGTCAGAAATCTGAACAGCTGATGACAAAAGTATGAAGATTTATTAAAGATTGGTTAAGTCCATTGATAAAATAGACCGCGGATGCTATACTTTTTTCATGATGAAAAAAGGAGCGTAATGATGAAGCTGGATTACCGCCTCACCGTTTTGGTTGGTCTTGGATTTATGACCATTAGTGCATTCTGGAGCCTTTATGATTTTGTGATTCCGATGATCATGCTTAAAGCCTTCGAAGTTGGCGATACCATGGCTGGGGTGGTCATGTCCTTTGATAATGTACTGGCCTTGTTTATGCTGCCTTTGTTTGGGATGCTGTCTGACAATACCACGACCAGAATGGGCCGACGGATGCCCTATATTCTTGGAGGTACCGCGCTGGCGGTGGTTTCGATGCTCTTAATCCCCTATGCCGTGATGGCCAACAAGCTGGTATTGTTTATTGTGGCGCTGGCGCTGGCGCTTTTGTCGATGTCGTTTTACCGTTCACCGGCGGTGGCGCTGATGCCGGATGTTACCCCGAAACCGCTGCGCTCCAGAGGGAATGCGGTAATTAATCTGATGGGGGCAGTCGGTGGGATTCTGGTTTTGGGAATGGTGGCGCTGTTGGCTCCGGATCAAGGAGATATTAACTACTGGCCGCTGTTTCTCGGGACAGCGGCGGTGATGGTGGTGGGTGTCGTGATTCTCAAACTGACAGTCAACGAGCCGGATGCCGTGATAAAAATGCGGCATGACAGTGCCGCGCTGGGCATTGACGTTGAAGAGGCACAAAATGACGAGACCCTGGTAACCCATGAAAAACTGCCCAAAGCGTATAAAAAGAGCCTGGTCTTTATTCTTTTATCGGTGGCCTTATGGTTTATGGGTTATAATGCCGTCACCTCGGCGTTTTCAAAATACGCCATGGTTTCTCTGGGAATGAAGGAATCGCAAACGGCCCTGATTCTGATGGTGGCCAGTATTGCGGCGATTATCTCCTTTATTCCGGTGGGGATCATTTCCTCAAAGGTAGGGCGCAAAAAAATCATCCTGATGGGAGTGGCGGTGTTGGTCATGGTTTTTGCCACCGCGGCTTTTTATACATCCTTTAACCCGATGCTGTTTGTCTCCTTTGCGCTGGCGGGAGTCGCCTGGGCGGCCATCAATGTCAATTCCCTGCCGATGGTGCTGGAAATGTCCAAGGGTGCCAACGTCGGTCGCTACACCGGCTATTATTATACCGCTTCCATGGCGGCTCAGGTGGTGACCCCAATTATCTCCGGTGCCCTGCTCGAACATCTCGGTTATCAGACGCTGATGCCCTATGGTGCTTTATTTGTCGGCCTGGCATTGCTGACGATGATGCAGGTCAAACATGGCGATTCCAAGCCGATTGCCCCCCAGTCCACACTGGAGATTTTTGATGTGGCGGATTAAGGGGAGCATTCTTAAATCGCTCAGGCCGTAAGTGCGCAAATCAAAATTTAACAGAAACTTTTTGAAATACTAATCAAGTTTTAATGATTACTTGAGAGAATAACAGGGTAAATAGAGAAACACGGATGGCAAATGGCATTGAAAAAAAGACTATCACTGTTGTTGCAGCATTTAAATGACATTGCAATGGACGTTTAAGTTTGTGAGAAAGGAACCAATTGGAATTACCAGAAGTGGGTGAGAATAAATGAGTAGCTATATCATGGCAGGCATTGCCATCTTTATTATTTATATTTTGCTGCTGCTCCCGGGCAGAATGCCAAAGGCGGTCGATGACCGACTCTGGACCAGTTCTTATGCCCATCGGGGCTTGCACAAAAAGGATAAGTCGATTCCGGAAAACTCGATGGCGGCGTTCAAGAAAGCGGTGACGGCGGGCTATGGAATCGAAATGGATTTAAATCTCACTGCTGATGGCAAAATCATTGTTTTTCATGACGAAAACTTGTTGCGTTTGTGCGGCGTTGATCGCGTTATCACGGATTGTACCTATGAGGAACTACTGGCTTATAACCTCGAAAATACGGAGGAAAAGATCCCCTTATTTGAAGAGGTGCTGAAGATGGTCGATGGCCAGGTGCCGCTGATTGTCGAGCTGAAAAACACCAAGAGTCTCAACGAGCTGTGCTCCAAAACAGCCGCCTATCTGGATGCGTATGAGGGGCTCTATTGCGTTGAATCCTTCCAGCCGTTAATCGTGCGGTGGTTTTATAAAAATCGCCCTGATGTGGTGAGAGGTCAGCTATCAGTCGGGCGAAAAAGTCTTAAGGGCCTGGATGTCAAATTTTGGCAATGGTTGCTGATTATTTCATTTGCGACCAATTTCATCACCCGGCCGCATTTTATGTCATTTTATCATGGCGATGCCCGGCGCAAACTGGGGCTCAGTCTGTTTCATCTGCTGACGGGCAGAATTGTTGGCTGGACGGTCCAGGATACCGATGATATTGAGTACTGCAAAAAGAAATTTGATGCGATCATATTTGAATATTTTGAACCATGAGTTTAAGTAAAGGCCTGAGCATCTCAAAGAGATGACGGGCTTTTTTAGAAGGAGAAGAAATGAAATTTGAAGCACCAATGCTGGTAGTGAATGATATTAATCGTTCACGGGCTTTTTATTGCGATGTTTTTGGTTTGGAAGTGGTGATGGATTTTGGTGAGAA